>NZ_JAKKFE010000010.1:0-211754 GCF_022230935.1 Micromonospora hortensis | reverse complement strand
GTGCGTGTTGGTCGGTATAGTTTTTGCTTGCTGACCGCTCCATCACGCGTGCTCGACCGCCCTGCCCGCCACGCGCAGGTGCCGGCCGGCGGCGCGGGCACGCGGGGCCGGGGAGGCCGCAGGGCGGCGGTCGCGGATTGCGGTGACGCAGGCCGGGTTGGGTGCGCGGCTGGGGTCGGGTGCGCGGCTGGGGTCGGGTGCGCGGCTGGGGTCGGGTGCGCGGCTGGGGTCGGGGGCGCGGCTGAAGGTCGGGGCGACGCGTGACGGGGGCGACGCGTGACGGGGGCGACGCGTGACGGGGGAGGCGCGGGCCGCAGGGGGCCGGGGAGGGCGCGCCGGGGTCGGGAGGCGCGGGCCGCAGGGGGCCGGGGAGGGCGCGCCGGGGTCGGGAGGCGCGGGCCGCGGGGGGCCGGGGAGGGCGCGCCGGGGGTCGGGAGGCGCGGGTCTTGGGACGCTGGTGGGGCACTTCGGGGACGGTCGGGGGGCGTCCTGGTTGCGCGCCCAACACGTCCCACCGCAACACGCCGGTAGAGCGCAGACACCGACACGCAGCGTGGCTATCGTCCGCCGCAACGTGCATCGAGCGGCGTCGCAGCGCGCCTGCTGGGCGAACGACCCGGGGTCGTCCGCCACGGCACGGAGGAGCGGCGGGAGGGTCTGGTGGCGAACGAGGCGTTGCGGGTGGCGATGGCCGAGGCGGGGGAGACTGTCGAGTCGTTGGCCGAGAAGGTCTGCGTCGACCCGAAGACGGCGGCGCGGTGGCTCGCTCCGGGGCGCATCCCGCATCCGCGTACCCGGGTGGCGGTGGCCGAGGTCCTGCGCCGGGACGCGGCCGACCTTTGGCCGGAGCCGTTCCGCCGCCGTGACCTGCCGTGGTTCCGGCCGTGGGCCGAGCTGGAACAGGACGCCACCTCGCTCCGGTGGTATGAGCCGCTGCTCGTGCCGGGTCTGCTGCAGACCGAGGGGTACGCCCGCGCGATCCTGGGCACCGGCGGGCTGGTCGCACCGTCCGAGGTGGACCAGATCGTGGCGGGCCGCCTCGAACGGCAGGCGGTCCTGTGCCGCGATGCTCCACCGCAGCTCGTGGCGGTGATCGACGAGGTGGTGCTGCGCCGGCCGGTCGGTGACCGCGCCGTGATGGCCGCCCAGTTGGCCCACCTCGCGAGAGTGGCCGAGTGGGAGCACGTGCAGGTCCGGATCATCCCGGCCGAGAGCCCGTGGCACACCGGGCTGGCCGGCCCGTTCATTCTGGGGCGGCTGCCCGACGGGGCGGAATTGGCGTATCTCGACAATCAGCTCCGCGGTCAGGTCGTGACCGATCCCCTCGACGTCGCTAGCCTGGGACGCAGGTGGGAGAGCGTCACCGGTGAGGCGTTCCCCCAACGACGGTCGATCGAGCTGATCGGGGAAGTGGCCACGACATGGACATGACCGACGCCCGCTGGCGCACCGCGACCCGCAGCAGCAACAACGGTGGTGCCTGCGTCGAGGTGGCCGACAACCTGCCCGGCCGGGTGCTGGTGCGTGACAGCAAGGATCGCGACGGCGCCGCCCTGACCTTCGCGCCGACCGCCTGGGCGTCGTTCATCGGCGCTGTCAGCGCGGCGAGCGGCGGGCAGCGTCAGGCCGTACCCCAGGTGTAGGTCTGCTTGCGCAGCTTGAGATAGACGAACGCCTCGGTGGAGAGCACCCCGGGCACCGCGCGCAGTCGTTGCAGGATCTCCAGCAGGTGGTCGTCGTTGCGGCAGACCACCTCGGTGAGCAGGTCGAACGACCCAGCGGTGATCACCACGTAGTCGACCTCGTCCAACTCGGCCAGCCGGTCGGCGACCGCTTCCAGGTCGCCGTCGGTACGGAGGCCGATCATCGCCTGCCGGTTGAAGCCGAGCTGGAGCGGATCGGTCACCGCCACGATCTGCATCACGCCGGAGTCGAGCAGCCGCTGCACCCGTTGCCGGACCGCCGCCTCGGACAGCCCCACCGCCTTGCCGATCGTCGCGTACGGGCGGCGGCCGTCCTCCTGGAGCTGCTCGATGATCTGCTTGGCCACGTCATCCAGCAGAGCGTGATTGGCGCCGTCACGGACAGCGACGCGTCGACCGCCATTGCTGTTCTCGTGCTGCCGGTTTGTCATTGCCCGCTCCCCATGTCCCGAATCGTGATGTCGCGCGTGTATCCCCGCGTAGTCTGGCGTATTTCGTCGTGCATCGCTATTCCCGCAACGGAATCCCTTGTAAGGGAGGTCACCTCATGTCAGGATCAGTCGTCCATGGCACTTGACCCTCCCGACATTCCCGCCGGCGCGCCTCCCCGTCCCGCCCGCCGACGATGACCCCCTAGGAGTCGTCATGCGTACTCCCCTCCGGCCCCTCTCCCGGCGTGGACTGCTCACCGGCACTCTCGGTTCGGCCGCCCTGCTCACCATGGGTGGCAGCCTCGCGGGCTGCGGCACCAAGGGCGCGCAACAGACCGAAGCTGGCTGCGTCAGCGAGGACCTCTCCGGCACCGAGAAGAAACTCGCCTTCGCCAACTGGCCGCAGTACATGGACGTGGACGACGCTGACGAGTCCAAGCGGCCGAGCCTCGACGAGTTCATCACGAAGACCGGCATTCAGGTGACCTACACCGAGGACATCAACGACAACAACGAATTCTTCGGCAAGGTGCAGAACCAGCTCGCCGCCTGCCAGAGCACCGACCGGGACATCATCGTGCTGACCGACTGGATGGCGGCCCGGATGATCCGGCTCGGCTGGATCCAGAAGCTGGACCCGGCGAAGATCCCGAACGTGCAGGCCAACCTGCTTCCGTCGCTGCTCAACCGCCCCTTCGACGCCGAGAATCGGATCTCCATCCCGTGGCAGTCCGGCCTCGCCGGCCTCGCTTACAACGGCAACGTCACGAAGGAACTGCGGACTGTCGACGAACTGCTCACCCGCCCCGACCTCAAGGGCAAGGTGACAGCGCTCAGCGAGATGCGCGACACCATGGGTCTGCTGCTCGGGTCCAACGGGCATGACCCGGCGAACTTTACCGCCGCCCAGTTCGACGACGCCCTCAACAAGCTCAAGAAGGCAGTCGACTCCGGGCAGATCCGCAAGTTCACCGGTAACGACTACGCGCCCGACCTGGCGAAGGGCGACATCGCCGCGTGCATCGGCTGGTCCGGCGACGTCATCCAACTGTCCGGTGAGGACGAGAAAGTTCGGTTCGTCGCGCCGGACTCCGGCGTGATGCTCTACAGCGACAACATGATGGTCCCCAACAAGGCCACCCACAAAGGCAATGCCGAAGCGCTGATCAACTACTACTACGAGCCGGCTGTCGCGGCGAAGCTGGCCGCGTACGTCAACTACATCTGCCCGGTCAAGGGCGCTCAGGCCGAGATGGAGAAGATCGACCCCGAGTTGGCGGCCAACCCGCTGATCTTCCCGGACGAGGCGCTGCTGTCGAAGTCCAAGGTGTTCATGGCCCTGGACGAGAAGCAGGAGAAGGAGTACGAGGGCAAGTTCCAACAGGTCATCGGGGCGTGACGAGGATGGCGCGCGAGACACCAGCCGGCGACCTGCGCCTGGCCGACCTCACCAAACGGTTCGGCGTCTTCACCGCTGTCGACGACCTGAGCCTGACCATCGAGCAGGGCTCGTTCTTCGCGCTGCTCGGCGCGTCCGGCTGCGGCAAGACCACCACGTTGCGGATGATCGCCGGCCTCGAGGAGCCGACCAGCGGCCAGGTGCTGCTCGGTGACCGGGACATCGCCCGGCTGCGGCCGTACAAGCGGCCGGTCAACACCGTCTTCCAGAGCTACGCCCTCTTTCCGCACCTCGACATCTTCGAGAACGTGGCCTTCGGGCTGCGCCGACGCGGCATCCGCTCGGTCGACGACGAGGTCACCCGGATGCTGTCGCTGGTGCAACTCGACGGGTACGGCAACCGCCGCCCCGCCCAGCTCTCCGGCGGCCAGCAGCAGCGGGTCGCGTTGGCCCGCGCCCTGATCAACCGGCCGCAGGTGCTGTTGCTCGACGAGCCGCTGGGCGCACTCGACCTCAAGCTGCGCCGACAGATGCAGATTGAGCTGAAGCGCATCCAGACCGAGGTCGGCATCACCTTCGTGCACGTCACCCACGACCAGGAGGAGGCCATGACAATGGCCGACACCGTCGCGGTGATGAACGCCGGCCGGATCGAGCAACTCGGTCCTCCCGCCGACCTCTACGAGTTTCCCGCCACCGCCTTCGTGGCGAACTTCCTCGGCCAGTCGAACCTGCTCGCCGGCGAGGCCACCGGCGCCGGTGGCGGCGACGTCGCGGTGACGGCGCACGGCACGCGCTTCTCGGTGCCCGCCGGCCGCTCACGGGCCGAACACGGTCCGGTCCACCTGGGGGTACGCCCCGAGAAGCTGATTCTGGTCGGCTCCGCCGACCAGGTGCCCGCTGGGCATCAGCACGTCACCGGAGTGGTCACCGACGCCTCCTACGTGGGAGTCAGCACGCAGTACCTGCTGCGCACCGGCTGGGGCACGGAGTTGTCGGTCTTCGCCGCCAACAGCGGGACGTCGCCGCCGGTGGCGGTCGGCAGCGAGGCCGTGGCGTACTGGGATCCGCAGCACGCGTTCCTGCTGCCCCGCGACGCCGCCGACACCGACCGGACGTCGCCGGTGCTCGACGAGCCGGTGGGTGCGTCGTCGTGACCCTGCTGGCCCCCACCAGGGCGGGGCACCCGCCGCCCGCGCCACCGGCAGCCCGGTCCGGGCGGCGCCGGCTCCTGCCGTACCTCCTGTTGTTGCCCGGTGCGGCCTGGCTGCTCATCTTCTTCGGTGTGCCGCTGGTGCAGTTGGCGGCGGCCAGCCTGTACGACCCCGGCGGCTCGCTCTCCACCGGGTACGCGATGACCTGGGCGGTCGGCAACTACCCGGACGTGCTGCAGGCGTACTGGCCGCAGTTCCTGCGCTCGTTCGGCTACGCCGGGTTGGCCCTGGTGCTGGCGTTGCTGCTGGGCTACCCACTGGCGTACGCCATCGCGCAGAAGGCCGGCCGTTGGAAGAACCTGCTGCTGGTGTGCGTCGTCGCACCGATGTTCACCAGCTTCCTGGTCCGGACGCTGGCCTGGAAGACGATCCTGTCGGACAACGGCGCGCTCGTCGGTCTGCTGCGCGACGTGCACCTACTCGCCCCGGACGGTCGGCTGCTGGCCACCCCGTTCGCTGTGGTGCTCGGCCTGACGTACAACTTCCTGCCGTTCCTGGTGCTGCCGCTGTACGCCAGCCTGGAGCGGCTGGACCCCCGGTTGCTGGAGGCGGCCACCGACCTGTACGCGAGCCCGGTGCAGGCGTTCCGTCGGGTGACGCTGCCGCTGTCCATGCCCGGCCTGGTCGCCGGCACGCTGCTGTTCTTCATCCCGGCCAGCGGCGACTACATCAACGCCGAACTGCTCGGCACCCCAAACGAATACATGATCGGCAACGTCATCGACTCGGCGTTCCTGGTCCGCCTGGACTACCCGCAGGGCGCCGCGTTGTCGTTCCTGCTGATGGCGGCGATCCTCGCGGTGGTCTTCGGCTACCTCCGTCGAGCCGGCACGGAGGAGGTCCTGTGAGCGCGAGGAGCGCAGCGCAGCGGAGCCCCGCAGTCGCGAACGAAAGGCGGCTCTGATGAGGCTTTCCCGTTGGCTCGCGGACCGCTGGGTGATGATCGTGGCATTGCTGGTGCTCGGCTACCTGGCGCTGCCGATCCTGGTGGTGGCCGCGCTGTCGTTCAACAGGCCGTCGAGCCGGCTGTCGTACGACTTCAACGAGTTCACACTGGACAACTGGCGGCAGCCGTGCGCCACCTCGGACATGTGCGACGCGGTGGTCCGCAGCGTGCAGATCGGCTTTATCGCCACTGTGGTCGCCACGGTGCTCGGCACCCTGATGGCGTTCGCGCTGGTCCGGCACCGTTTCCGGGGCCGATCCGGGATCAACGTGCTGATCTTCCTGCCGATGGCCACCCCGGAGCTGGTGATGGGCACGTCGTTGCTGGCCCTGTTCGTGTCGGCGGGAGTGCCGCAGGGGTTCTGGACCATCGTGATCGCGCACGTGATGTTCTGCGTGTCGTTCGTGGTGGTGACCGTGAAGGCGCGGCTCGCCGGGATGGACCGGCGGCTGGAGGAGGCCGCCATGGACCTCTACGCCAACGAGTGGCAGACCTTCCGGCGGATCACCCTGCCGCTGGTGCTGCCCGGGATCGTGGCCGCCGCGTTGCTGGCCTTCTCGCTGAGCTTCGACGACTTCATCATCACGAACTTCAACGCCGGCACCACAGTCACGTTCCCGATGTACATCTGGGGCGCTGCCCAGCGTGGCATCCCACCGCAGGTCAACGTGATCGGCACCGCGATGTTCGCTGTCGCGCTGCTACTCGTGGGGCTCAGCTCGCTGCGCGGTCGACGGGCCCGCCGCGCCACTCTGCTGGCCGGGCCGTCAGGTCACCCGCGTCGGTCGTCATGACGCCCCCGGATGCGGGTCATCCGACCGGTGGGCCGTCATGACGCTCCCGCATACCGGCCGGGCGTTGGCCGACGCGGCACCCGTGCCGTACTGGCTCGATCGCCCGGACCGACCCGACCCGCTACCGCCACTGAGCGGTCGGCACTCCGCCGACCTGCTGGTGATCGGCGGCGGTTACAGCGGGCTGTGGGCCGCGCTGTTGGCGAAGCAGGCGGACCCGGACCGGGACGTGCTTCTCGTCGACGCCGGGACCTGCGGTTGGGCCGCATCCGGGCGCAACGGCGGGTTCTGCGCCGCCTCGCTGACCCACGGCCTCGCCAACGGCGTCGAACGTTTCCCCGACGAGGTCGGCGAGTTGGAACGCCTCGGCCGGGACAACCTGGACGCCATCGCCGCCACCGTCGCGACGTTCGACATCGACTGCGACTTCGAGCGCACCGGTGAGCTGGCCGTCGCCGTCGAGCCGTACCAACTCGACGGGCTGGCCGCCGACGCGGACCTGGCCCGCCGGTACGGCCACCGGGTGCGGTTGCTCGACCGGGACGAGGTACGCGCCGAGGTGCACTCACCGACGTACCTGGGTGGAATGTTCGACGCCGACCGGGTGGCGATGGTGGACCCGGCGAAGCTGGCCTGGGGGCTGCGCCGCGCCTGCCTCGACCTCGGCGTACGCGTGCACGAGCACACCCGGGTCACCGGACTGCGCGCCGACATCGCCGCGGTGCACGCCAGCACCCTGGGCACCGATCCCGCGACCCTGTCGGCCGAGCCCGGCCCGGCCGACACCCGCGCCGCAGGTCTTCCCGGCTCGATACGCGCGCGCCGGGTCGTGCTGGCCACCAACGCGTTCCCGCCGCTGCTGCGCCGGCTGCGGGCGTACCTGGTGCCGGTGTACGACCACGTGCTGATGACCGAACCGCTCACCCCGGCCCAGCGCGACGCCATCGGTTGGCGCAACCGGCAGGGGCTCGCCGACACCGCCAACCAGTTCCACTACTACCGGATCACCACCGACGGGCGGATCCTCTTCGGCGGCTACGACGCCGTCTACCACTACGGCAACCGGGTCGCGCCCGAGTTGGAGCAACGACAGGCCACCTTCACCACCCTCGCCCGCCACTTCTTCACCACGTTCCCGCAGCTCGCCGACGTGCAGTTCAGCCACCGCTGGGGCGGGGTCATCGACACCTGCACCCGGTTCTGCCCGTTCTTCGGCACCGCCTACGGCGGTCGGCTGGCGTACGCGGCCGGCTACACCGGCCTCGGCGTCGGGGCCACCCGCTTCGGGGCCCGGGTGCTGCTCGACCTGCTCGACGGCGGGAACACCCCGCTGACCCGGCTCGACCTGGTTCGCCGCAAGCCACTGCCGTTCCCGCCGGAACCCGCCCGCGCGGTCGGCATCAATCTCACCCGCTGGTCACTGGCCCGCGCCGACGCGCGTGAGGGCCGGCGCGACCTCTGGCTCCGTACTCTCGATCGTTTCGGTTTGGGGTTTGATTCCTGATGCGTGTCCTCCTCGTCGGCGCCGGTGGCGTCGGCTCCGCCGCCGTAGCCATCGCCGCCCGACGGACCTTCTTCGAGACCATCGTGGTCGCCGACCACGACCCCGTTCGCGCCCAGCGGGCGGTCGCCGGGCATGGTGACCGTTTCGTCGCCGCCCAGGTGGACGCCTCCTCGGCCGACGCGGTCACCGCACTGTGCCGGGAGCACCGGATCACGCACGTGCTGAACGCCGTCGACCCGCGATTCGTCATGCCGATCTTCGATGGCGCGTTCGCTGCCGGCGCGGACTACCTGGACATGGCGATGTCGCTGTCGCACGTCGAGACCGGCGTGAAGCTCGGCGACGAACAGTTCGCGCTGGCCGACACCTGGTCGGCGGCCGGTCGGCTGGCGCTGTGCGGCATCGGGGTCGAGCCCGGCCTGTCCGACGTGTTCGCCCGTTACGCCGCCGACGAGCTGTTCAGTGAGATCGACGAGATCGGTGTCCGGGACGGGGCGAACCTCACCGTCGACGGATACGACTTCGCGCCCTCGTTCTCCATCTGGACCACCATCGAGGAGTGCCTCAACCCTCCGGTCATCTGGGAGAGGGACCGGGGCTGGTTCACCACCGAACCGTTCTCCGAGCCCGAGGTCTTCCACTTTCCGGAGGGGATCGGGCCGGTCGAGTGCGTCAACGTCGAGCACGAGGAGGTGCTGCTCATCCCGCGCTGGGTCAAGGCCCGGCGGGTCACCTTCAAGTACGGCCTCGGCGACGAGTTCATCGAGGTGCTCAAGACGCTGCACAAGCTCGGCCTGGACGCGGTCTCCCCGGTGCGGGTACGCGGCGTCGAGGTCTCGCCGCGTGACGTGGTGGCCGCGAGCCTGCCCGACCCGGCCACGCTCGGTGCCCGGATGCGCGGCAAGACCTGCGCCGGCACCTGGGTACGCGGGCTCGGCCCGGACGGGCATCCCCGCGAGGTCTACCTATACCACGTGGTCGACAACGAGTGGTCGATGCGGGAGTACGGGCACCAGGCGGTGGTCTGGCAGACCGCCGTCAACCCGGTCGTCGCGTTGGAGTTGCTCGCCAGCGGCGCGTGGGCAGGTGTCGGGGTGCTCGGGCCGGAAGCGCTGCCCCCGATGCCCTTCCTCGACCTGCTGAACGGCTACGGGTCGCCATGGGCGATGGAAGAGCGCTGAGCCCGCCCCGTTGACGGCATCGCGACAGTTCCGTCGTCGCCGTTCGGCTTCCGACCCCCTGTCGATTCAGTGCATGGTGATCTGCGGCTTTTGTTGGTGCTGACACCCGCACGATCGGCCCTGCCCTGCCGACCTGGAGGGTTGCCGCACCTGCCGACTCGTCGCCCGCGAGCGCGCCCACCGATCTTCCCGGCGAAGCGAAAGGCGCAGGTGACGAACGCGACGGGGGATATTGCAGGCTGTGTTTGCGACGACACTCATCGCCGTGACGATGCAACCACCACAGAACCCGGGGCCGCCGTACCCGCCGTCGTTCGGCCAGACGGCCCGACCGAACTGGTTCCGCCGGGCCACTCCCGCCAGCCGGGTCGCCGTGATCCTCGGCTCGGTGACGCTGTCGCTCCTGCTGCTCTGCTGCGCCGGCACCGCCATCGTCGGCGCGTTGACCGGCGAGCCGGAACCGACAAAGACCGGCACCGCCGCCGAGCAGCCGCAGCAGCCGATCCTGGTCGCTTCCGGCGAGCCGGCCCAGGAGGAGTCGCCGATCGCCGTGCCCTCCACACCCTCGTCGGCGCCTTCGTCGGTCGCGCCCAGCCCGTCCAGCGCGGCAGCCGTGCCGGTGGTGCAGGTGACGACCGTGACGGAGAAGGCCACCATCAGGTACGGCGAGCGGACCGTCAAGGACTCGTCACTGGCCGAGGGTAAGCGGGTCGTCCGCACCAAGGGCGTGAACGGCGTCCGGACCCTGACCTACGAGGTGACCACCACCGACGGCGTGCGGACGGCCAAGAAACTGGTCAAGTCCGCCGTGACGAAGCAGCCGGTGACCCAGGTCGTGGCCGTCGGCACGAAGAAGCCGCAGTCGTCCAAGTGCGACCCGAACTACAGCGGCTGCGTTCCGATCGCCAGCGACGTCGACTGCGCGGGTGGCAGTGGCAAGGGCCCCGCCTACGTCAGCGGGCCGATCAGGGTGATCGGCAACGACATCTACGACCTGGACCGAGACGGCGACGGCATAGCCTGCGACTAACCCCGCCCCCGCGCCCGCACCCCCCGCGCCCCCGCCCCCGCCCCCGCCCCCGCGATCTTGCACTTTCTGCGCCGACCTTTCGCTGCATATAGGGCGTATCGACGACAGGAAGTGCAAGATCGCGGGGGCGGGGGGTGCGGGGCCGGGGAGTCCGGGGGTGGGGCGCTAGCACGGCAGGGGGTGGGGTTGGGGGTTGTCCACAGGGGGGACGGTTTTCCACAGGTGGTCGTCGCGGGTCCTCTATGGGCTCCCGGGTTGGTCAGCCTGCTCCCATGGCTACTCAGTTGTGGCGTACCGACGCACTCATGCGGCAACTCACCGTTGGGCGAATCCGTAGTCGGCTCGACCGCGAGGAATTGCACCGCGTACGCAGAGGGGTCTACGCCGACCAACCCTGCAGCGACGACGACGCACTGCGCGCACTGCTGCTCCGGCTGCCCGACGGGGCGATGTTGGCGAGGCAGAGTGCCGCCCGCCGACACGGCTTCGGGGTGCTGCGTGATGATCTGATCCACGTTCATCTGCCCGCCGAGGTGCCAAAGCCCCGTCTACCCGGGGTGGTCGTTCACCGGACGGTGCTACCCGTTCGGCCGGTCTTCGTCGACGGTCTGCCCTGTGTGCCGGCGGCTCGCTGTGCGGTCGACCTGGCTCGCGCCGTCCGACGACTCGACGCACTCCCGGTACTCGATGCCGCGCTCCGGTCGGGCTTGGTCACCCAGGATGACCTGCTTGCCGAGGTTGCCGCCCACAACGCGTTGCGTGGTGTCCGCCAAGCCCGGCAACTCGTACCGCTGGCCGACGGCAGGGCGGAGTGCCGACAGGAGAGCCAGTTGCGACTGATTCTGATCGATGGGGGGCTGCCTCCACCGGAGCCGCAACTATGGGTGGCCGACCGTCATGGCACAGCTCTCTACCGGCTGGATCTGGGCTACCGCGAACGCCGGATCGGCATCGAGTACGACGGACTGTCGCACCTGGACCGTGACCGGCTCAGACACGACCGGGAGCGGGTCAACTGGCTGGACGCTGCGGGCTGGCGGATGCGCTATTTCACCGACCGTGACCTCTACCGGCGCCCCCAGCACATCAAGGCCACCATCCGCGCCGCCCTCTCCTAACCACACCAGCACCCCCGTCACCCCCGCCCCGCCCCGTCGATCTTGCACTTTCTGTCCCGACAGATAACGCCTTAGGGACATTTGGGCAACACAAAGTGCAAGATCGACGGGGCGGGGCGGCCTCAGGGTGACGCAGCTCACCCGCGCTCGCCAACCCGCCTCGGCCTTCGGGGACGGACGACCCAGATGACGTGACACGGGCACGAAGTCGACCGGGACTGGCTTGCGGTGGTTTGCCCGCTGGACACCCGCGTGGAGGATGGCTGCGACGGGTGCTTACAGAACCCTTAACCCGGGCCTGCGACGGTATGCCGGGCAAGCCGAACTGGGGGAGCGGACAAACGTGCGGGTGCTGGTGGCGGACGACGAGCGGTTGTTGGCGGACACGGTGGCCGAAGGGCTGCGCCGCCTCTCGATGGCCGTCGACGTCTGCTACGACGGTGACGGTGCGCTGGAGCGGGTCGGGGTGAACCGGTACGACGTCGCGGTGCTGGACCGGGACATGCCTGGGCACACCGGCGACGAGGTGTGTCGCAGCATCACCGACTCACAGGTCGGCACCCGGGTGCTGCTGCTCACCGCGGCGGCCGGCATTCGGGACCGGGTCGAGGGCCTCGGGCTCGGCGCGGACGACTACCTGACGAAGCCGTTCGCCTTCGCCGAGTTGGTGGCCCGGGTGCAGGCCCTCGGGCGACGGTCCACGCCGGCGCTGCCACCGGTGCTCGCCCAGGACGGCCTGGCCTTGGACGTGGGCCGGCACCTGGCCACCCGGGACGGCCGCCCCCTCGCGTTGAGCCCGAAGGAGTTCGCCGTGCTGCACGTGCTGCTGCGCGCGGACGGCCAGGTGGTCAGCGCCGAGGAGCTGTTGGAGCAGGCCTGGGACGAGTTCGCCGACCCGTTCACCAACGCCGTACGGGTCACGGTGATGACACTGCGCAAGAAGCTCGGCGATCCGGCGATCATCCACACCGTGCCGAAGGCCGGCTACCGCATCGGCGGCACGGCGTGAGCTGGACGCCCCGACGTCGGGTGCTGCTGGTGGGGCTGGTGGCGCTGCTGGCCGGCCCGATACTGCCGGCGATGGGCAAGTGGCTGTCGGGGGTGACCTGGGCCTGGGGGCAGCAGTTCTGTGACGTGCCCGTGCCCGGGTTGTCGACTGTGTGCGGCAACGTACGGCCGGGGGCGTTCATGCTGCCCCTGGTGGCCGTCCTGTTCGTGACAGTGGCAGTCCTGGTGGGGCTCTGGTTCGCCGCGGTGTGGTGCCTGCGCCCGGTCGCTGACCTGGCCGGGCCGATCGGGCACCTGGGCCCGCAGAACCTCGGTCACCGGATCCGGCCGCGGGGCCGCGACGAATTGGCCCGGCTGTCCCGGGCGATCGACGAGATGATGGAACGCGTCTCCGCCGGGTACGAGGGGCAGCGACGGTTCGCCGCGAACGCCTCGCACGAGCTGCGGACGCCCCTCGCCGTGCAGCGGACGCTCATCGAGGTCGGCATGGCCAGGGCGCTCACGGGTGAGCAGTTGGAGCTGCTGACCAGTCAGCTGCTGGAGACCAACGAGCGCAACGAACGACTGATCGAGGGCCTGCTCGCGCTCAGCGAGAGTGACCAGGGCCTCCGATCGCGGATACCGCAGCGGTTGGACACGATCGTCGAGGCGGTGCTGGCCGGTTACCTGGACCGGGCCCGGGACGCCGGGGTCACGGTGGAGACCCATCTCGAACCCCGCATCGTCGTCGGCGAGCGGGTGCTGCTGGAACGCCTCGTCACCAACCTGGTGGAGAACGGGATCAAGTACAACCGGCCGGGCGGCTCACTGACCGTCCTGGTGAGCGGTGTGCCCGCGCTGTCCGTGGTGAACACCGGCCAGCCCGTGCCGGCCGAGGCGGTGGCCGGCCTGTTCGAGCCGTTCCGCCGACTCGCCAGGGACCGGACCTCGCAGGGCGGTGGGGCCGGCCTGGGCCTGGCCATCGCCCGCTCGATCACCCAGGCCCACGACGGCATCATCGCGGCCCGGCCCGCCGAGTACGGCGGCCTGCGGGTCGACGTCCAGCTACCCACAGTGACCTGACACTTCCACCCACCTTCCCCGGGGTCCACGTACCGCTGGACCCCGCCTGTGGTGTGCCCGAAAAGGAGAACCGATGACACGCACCGTTGGCCAGGTCCGGCCCGATGTCGAGGAGGCCAGCCACTGGCTTGCCGGCCGAGTCGTCCGTACCCCGGTGCTGCGCTCCCCGGTGATCGACGAGCTTGCCGGGGCACGGGTCCTGCTCAAGGCGGAGAACCTCCAGAACGGCGGCTCGTACAAGATGCGCGGCGCGCTGCGCGCGGTCGGCCGCCTCGCGATGGCCGGGCACACCGGGGTGATCGCGCAGAGCACCGGCAACCACGCGGTGGCCGTGGCGTTGGCGGCCCGGCAGCACGGGCTCGCGGCGACAGTGGTGCTGCCTGTCGACGCGGCCTCGACGAAGGTTGACCGGGCCCGCGCGGCGGGAGCCCGGGTGGTGTTCGCCGGCACCAGCGTCGAGGAGCGGGTGGCGGTGGCCGACGGACTCAGCGACGAGAGCGGTCACACCGTCGTCGACGCGTACGACCACCCGGATGTCATCGCCGGGCAGGGCACCGCGAGCCTGGAGCTGATCGAGGACGCCGAGCGCGCGGGGACGCCGTTGGACGCGCTTGTCGTACCGGTGGGGGGTGGTGGCGGGGTGGCCGGTGCGTGCCTGGCCGCCGCCGGTTCCGGCATCGAGGTGTACGGCGTGGAGCCGGTGGGCTGCGACTCGCTCGCCCGCAGCCTGGCGGCAGGTGTACGCGTGCCGGTCGCGCCGGCGCCCACCATCGCGGACGGGCTGCGGCCGTCCTGCGTGGGGGAGCTGCCGTTCGCCATCGTGCGGGACACGCTGCGCGGCGTCGTCCGGGTCGACGACGACGAGATCGCCGCCGCGTTCCGGCTGATCCTGACGGAGCTGAAGGTGCTCGCCGAGCCGTCCGGGTCGGCGGGCCTGGCCGGTGCTTTGCGGCTCGCGCCGGACCGGGACCGGCAGCGGACGGTCGGCGTGGTGCTGACCGGCGGAAACGTGGAGGCGGCGCTGGTGGCCCGGTTGATGGCCCCGCGATCCGCCGACCTGGCTGAGGAAGGGGCGGCGGCGTGAGCGCGCCAGTTCGGATCGGAATCCTGTTCGGTGGACCGTCGGCGGAGCACGAGGTCTCCTGTGCCTCGGCGCTCGGGGTGGCCCGGGCGCTCGCCGGTGGCGGCTACCGCACTGTCGCCATTGGCGTCACCCGCAGCGGCGGCTTCCGCCTGATGCCCGACGCGCTGCTGGCCGAGTTGCGCGACCGGCCGGCCGGCGAGCGGGCCATCGACGACCAGTTGGTGGTGACCGGGCCGGCCGTCGAGTTGCGGGCCGGTCCGCGCCCGGGTGTCGTGCAGGTGTCCGCCGGTAACGCCCCCGGCGCTGTGCACGCCGAGCTGGACGTGGTCTTCCCGGTGCTGCACGGCCCGTACGGCGAGGACGGTGTGGTGCAGGGGCTGCTGGAGTCACTGAACGTGCCGTACGTCGGGTGCGGCATCCTCGCCTCGGCCGTCGGCATGAACAAGGTGGCGATGAAGCGGGCGCTGCGCGCCGAGGGCATCCCCGTCACCCCGTACGTGTCGTTCGACGCGCACGCCTACCGGGCGGTCGACGACCCGGAGAAGTTGGTGACCGGGCTGAGCCGGCCACTGTTCGTCAAGCCGGCCAGCATGGGTTCGTCGATCGGCATCTCCCGCGTCGGCGAGGGTGACGACCTCGCCGCCGCCGTGGAGGAGGCGCTTCGCCACGACCAACTCGTCATGGTGGAGCAGGGGGTCGCCGGCCGGGAGTTGGAGTGCGCGGTGCTCGGTGGCTGGCGTCCCGAGGCGTCGGCGGTGGGCGAGGTGCAGGTCAGCGGCGGCTGGTTCGACTACCAGCAGAAGTACTTCGGCGACGCCGACCCGATGATCGTCCCCGCCGTGCTGCCGGACGAGGTGACCGCGCGGGTCCGCGAGCTGTCGCTGCGGGCGTTCGCCGCGATCGGGGGTTGGGGTCTGGCCCGGGTCGACTTCTTCTACGACGAGACGGCCGGTGAGCTGTACGTCAACGAGCTGAACACGATGCCCGGCTTCACCGCGCACTCGATGTACCCGAAGGTGTGGGCCGCCGTCGGGGTCGGCTACCGGGAGGTGGTGGACCGACTCGTCGAGTTGGCCCGGCTCCGGCACGCGGAGCGGTCCGCGAGCACGGCGGGGAGCATCCGATGATCCTGCTCTCCGACCCCCGGGTGGCGGCGGTGCCCAGCGCCGACGACGGCGAGGAGTTCGTGGACCTGCGTGAGCTGCCGGAGTTGCGGCTCGACGGCCGGGCGGCAGACCCGGCCGGGGCGTACGCCCGCTTGCGCGCCGGTGTCGTGGACCGCCTGCTGGCCGCGCAGCGTGCCCTGCCCGGTGGGCTGCGGTTGCTGGTGGTCGAGGGCTACCGGCCGTACCAGGCGCAACTGGCCATCTTCACCGGCTACCGCGACGAACTGCGCCGACGGCACCCGGACTGGTCACCGCAGCGGCTGCACCGGGAGACCACGAAGTTCGTCTCACCGGTCGAGGTGGCCCCGCACAGCACCGGCGGCGCTGTGGACCTGACGCTCTGCACAGACGACGGCGTGGAGCTTGATCTGGGCACGGCCATCGACGCCACCCCGGAGGACAGCGCCGACGCCTGCTTCACCGACGCGCCGGCGATCGGCGGCACCGCTCGCCGGGACCGGCAGATCCTGGTGGACGCCCTCGGCGGCGCGGGGATGGTCAACTACCCGACCGAGTGGTGGCACTGGTCGTACGGCGACCGTTACTGGGCGCTGATCACCGGGGCCCCGCGCACCCGGTACGGGCCGGTGGACCTGGCCGCCGCACGATCGATACCCATGCCGGCTGAACGGTAGGACGCTCCGATCCGTACCGGTGGGTGAAGGACACCACCGAGGACGGGAGTGACGGCGATGAGGGTGCAGCGCAGGCACGTGCTGGCAGCGAGCGTGGCGGTGCTCGCCGCGGTGGGCGTGTCGGTGGGGACCAGCTTCGGGTTCGCCGACACGGCCCCGGCACGGTCGTCGGTCTGCTCCGGCTCGGTCACCTTCTCCGCGGAGGGCGGGGCGCCGGCGGCGACCAGCGACCGGTTCCCGGTGGGTACCCGGCTGCGGGTGACCAACCTGGACAACAACCGGGCGGCCACCGTGACGGTGACCGGCCCGTCGGGCAGTTGCGTGCTGCTGAACTCCGCCGCCATGGAGCTGGTCCGCGAGCCGGGAAAGAACGTTATCCGCCGCAACGTGGTGGAACGTGTCGACGGCGCGGCCCCGCCCGCCGGCGCTCCGGCCCCCGGCACCGTCCGCCCCGGCGCCGCGTCTCCCGGCGCACCCGGCCCGGCACCCCAGTCGGCGTGCTCCGGGGCGATCACCTTCTTCGAGGAGGCGGCCGGACCGGCGGCGACCAGTGGGCAGTTCCCGGTGGGTACCCGGCTGCGGGTGACCAACCTGGACAACAACCGGGCGACCACTGTGACGGTGACCGGCCCGTCGGGCAGTTGCGTGCTGCTGAACTCCGCAGCCATGGAGCAGATCCGCGAGCCGGGCAAGAACCTGGTGCGCCGCAACACTGTCGAGGTGCTCCGCTGACCCTCGGCGGAGGGGGCCCGTGCACCGGGCCCCCTCCGCCGCTCAGCCTGCTCAGCCGCTCAGCCGAAGGCGGCGTCGAGGAGGTCGGCACCGCGACCGAGGTGCCCGTCGGAGATCACCAGCGGTGGCAGCAAACGCAGCACGTTGCCGTACGTGCCGCAGGTCAGGGTGAGCAGGCCGGCGGCGTGACAGGCCGCCGAGATCGCCGCCGTGGCGACCGGGTCGGGGCTGAGCGTGCCCGGCAGCACCAGCTCCACGGCGAGCATCGCGCCCCGGCCGCGTACCTCGGCGACCCGGGGATCCCGCTCGGCGATGGCCCGTAGCCGGGGGACCAGCACCGACTCGATCCGTCGGGCCGCGCCGGCCAGGTCCAGCTCGTGCATGGTCTCGATGGTGGCGAGCCCGGCGGCGCAGGCGATCGGGTTGCCGCCGTACGTGCCGCCGAGCCCACCGACGTGCACCGTGTCCATCAGCTCGGCCCGGCCGGTCACCGCTGCCAGCGGCAGGCCACCGGCGATGCCCTTGGCGAGGGTCACCAGGTCGGGTTCGACGCCCTCGTGCTGGCAGGCGAACCAGTCGCCGGTGCGGCAGAAACCGGTCTGGATCTCGTCGGCGACGAAGACCACCCCGGCCGCCGTCGCCCAGGCCCGCAGCGCGGGCAGGAAACCCGGCGCGGGTACGACGAAGCCACCCTCGCCCTGGATCGGCTCGATGAGCAGCGCGGCGACGTTCTCCGCGCCGACCTGCTTCTCGATCATCTCGATCGCTCGGGTCGCCGCCTCCGCGCCGGAGAGCCCGCCGTCGCGCAGCGGGTACGACATCGGCACCCGGTAGATCTCCCCGGCGAACGGCCCGAACCGGTGCTTGTACGGCATGTTCTTCGCTGTCAACGCCATGGTCAGGTTGGTCCGGCCGTGGTACGCGTGGTCGAACACCACTACCGCCGGCCGCCCGGTGGCGTGTCGGGCGACCTTGACGGCGTTCTCCACCGCCTCGGCGCCCGAGTTGAACAACGCCGAGCGCTTGGCGAATCCGCCGGGCGTCAACGCGTTGAGCTGCTCGCACACCGCCACGTACGACTCGTACGGCGCGACCATGAAGCAGGTGTGGGTGAACCGCTCCACCTGCGCCCGGACCGCCTCGACCACCTTCGGTGCCGAGTTGCCCACGCTGGTCACGGCGATGCCGGCGGCGAAGTCGATCCACTCCCGGCCGTCCACGTCGGTGATCGTCGCGTCGGACGCGCGGTCCACGTAGGACGGGATCACACTGCCGACACCCCGGGCCACGGCATCGCCGCGCCGCTTGTGCAGCTCCTCGGACGTCGGCATGGCTCAGCCCTCGATGTTGTGCATGACGTGCTTGATCCGGGTGTAGTCCTCCAGGCTGTAGACCGAGAGGTCCTTGCCGTGCCCGGAGTGCTTGAAGCCACCGTGCGGCATCTCGGAGACGAACGGGATGTGCGTGTTGACCCAGACGCAGCCGAAGTCCAGTCGACGGGTCATCCGCATGGCTCGGCCGTGGTCCCGCGTCCAGACCGACGCGGACAGGCCGTAGTCGACGCCGTTGGCCCAGCGCACCGCCTCGTCCTCGTCGGAGAAGCGTTGCACGGTGATGACCGGCCCGAACACCTCGTCCTGGATGATCTCGTCGGCCTGACGCAGCCCGGAGACGACCGTCGGCGCGTAGAAGTAGCCGCGTTCGCCCTGCCGGGACCCGCCGGTCTGGATCGCCGCGTGGTCCGGCAGGCGGTCCACGAAACCGCTGACCCGGGTGAGCTGGTTGGCGTTGTTCAGCGGACCGTAGAGCACGTCGGCGTCGTCCGGGGCGCCGGTCTTCGTGTTGCGGGCCTGCTCGGCGAGCGCCGCCACGAAGTCGTCGTGGACGCCGGGGCCGGCCAACACCCGGGTGGCCGCCGTGCAGTCCTGCCCGGCGTTGAAGTAGCCGCCCAGCGCGATGGCCTCGGCGGCCGCCGCCACGTCCGCGTCGTCGAAGATCACCACCGGGGCCTTGCCGCCCAACTCCAGGTGGGTGCGCTTCAGGTCGGGGGCCGCCGCGGCGGCGACCTCCATGCCCGCGCGGGTCGAGCCGGTGATCGACACCAGCTGCGGGGTCGGGTGCGACACGAGGGTACGACCGGTGTCCCGGTCGCCGCAGACCACGTTGAACACCCCTGGTGGGAAGAACTCGGCGGCGATCTCGGCGAGCAGCAGCGTCGACACCGGTGTGGTGTCCGACGGCTTGAGCACCACTGTGTTGCCGGCGGCGAGCGCGGGCGCGATCTTCCAGACCGCCATCATCAGCGGATAGTTCCAGGGGGTCACCTGCGCGCAGACGCCGATCGGCTCACGCCGCACGTAGGAGGTGTGCCCGGCCAGGTACTCCCCGGCGGACCGCCCCTCCAACATCCGCGCGGCACCGGCGAAGAACCGGAACTGGTCCACCGCCGGTGGAAGCTCCTCCTCGGCGGTGAGCTGGCGGGGCTTACCGGTGTTGCGCACCTCGGCGTCGACCAGCTCGGCGGCGCGCGCCTCCACGGCGTCGGCGAGCTTGAGCAGCGCCCGCTGCCGCTCTGCAGGGGTGACCTCCCGCCAGCTCTCGAACGCGGTGGCGGCGGCGCTCATCGCCGCGTCCACGTCGGCGGCGCCGGAGACCGGGGCCTGGGCGAACACCTCACCCGTGCAGGGGTCGACCAGGTCGGCGTAACCGCCGTCGGACGGGTCGACGTAGGAGCCGTTGACGAAGTTGCGCAGCTGCTGCTGGTCACTCATGAGGGATCACTCCGAGGGGGCCGGGGGCGCGGTTCTGCGGCGGTTATCGCAATCTCTCTGCCATCTTCGCTACTGAATTCGCGGCAGACAAGGGTTATCGCGACTGTTTCCGTCGACTGGTCGCTCGGCTACTCTGCTCGGCGTGGAGCCCACAGCCTTCTTCGTCGCCTCCCGCCCCGCCACCGGCGAGGGTGAGTTGACAGTCCACCACCCGTACGACGGCCGCCCGGTGGGGCGTACCACATTCGCCACGCCGGACCAGGTCGACGCCGCCGTCGCCGCGGCGGCCGGGGTGGCCGCGCAGGCCGCGGCCCTGCCCGCGCACGCCCGCGCGGCGGCCCTCGACCACGTGTCGCGGCGGATCGCCGAGCGCGCGGGCGAGATCGCCGCCCTGATCACCGCGGAGAACGGCAAGCCGCTCAAGTGGGCCTGCGCCGAGGTCGGGCGTGCCGTGTCGACCTTCCGCTGGGCCGCCGAGGAGGCCCGCCGATTCTCCGGCGAGTTGCAACGACTCGACACCGACCCGGCCGCCGACGGGCGGATCGCCCTGGTCCACAGGGTGCCGCGCGGGCCGGTGCTGGGCATCACGCCGTTCAACTTCCCGCTCAACCTCGTCGCCCACAAGGTGGCGCCGGCCATCGCCGTCGGCGCGCCGATCATCGTCAAGCCCGCGCCCGCGACGCCCCTGACCGCGCTTCTGCTCGGCGAGTTGCTGGCCGAGACCGACCTCCCGGCCGGGATGTTCTCGGTGCTGCCGCTGCCCAACGACCGCGCCGCCGAACTGGTCACCGAACCCCGGCTACCTCTGGTGTCGTTCACCGGCTCCGGGCCGGTCGGCGCCGCCATCCGCCGCGCCGCGCCGGAGAAGCACGTGACGCTGGAGTTGGGCGGCAACGCCGCCGCGGTGCTCTGTGCGGACTGGACCGACGACGAGGACCTGGACTTCGCCGCGCAGCGCATCGCGACGTTCGCCAACTACCAGGCCGGCCAGTCGTGCATCGCCGTCCAGCGGGTGTACGTGCACCATGCCCTGCACGCCGACTTCCTGCCCCGGCTGGTGGCGGCCGTGCGGGGGCTGCGGACCGGAGACCCCACGTCCGAACTGACCGACGTCGGGCCGATGGTGTCCGAGGACGCCGCCCGTCGGGTCGAGACGTGGGTGGCCGAGGCCGTCGCCGCCGGCGGCACCGTCGAGGTGGGCGGCCTCCGCGACGGCGCGACCTACCCCCCGACAGTGCTCACCGGCGTGCCGGCGAACGCCAAGGTCGTGGCCGAGGAGGTGTTCGGGCCGGTGCTGGTGGTCACCCCGGTCGCCGACGACCAGGCCGCGTTCACAGCGGTCAACGACTCGGCGTACGGCTTGCAGGCTGGCGTCTTCACGCGACGCCTGGACGTGGCCTTCGCCGCCGCCCGCGCGCTGGAGGTGGGCGGGGTGATCATCGGTGACGTGCCGTCGTACCGCGCCGACCAGATGCCCTACGGCGGGGTGAAGGGCAGCGGCGTCGGCCGGGAGGGGCTGCGCAGCGCGATGGACGACTACACCGAGCCCAGGGTCATGGTGCTGACCGGCCTCGCGCTCTAGCCCGGCGACACCGCCGGGCTAGTCGGCCTGCCAGGTGCCGTCGTCGCGGACCCGGGCGGGGGCCCGGCCGAGCAGCAGAGTGGTCAGCGCGGCGTCGATGGTGTCGCCGAGGAACCACTCGCCGGCCTGGTCGAGCGCGAAGACCCGGCCGCGCTCGTCCACCGCCAGGATGCTGTCCTGCTGCTCGGTGCCGATCGGAAAGAGGCGTACGCCGAGCACCGCGCCGAAGTCCGCGAGGGTGTCGGCGGTGTGCGCGATGGTGTGCGGGCGGATGTCGAAACGGGAGATCCACACCTGCTCGCCCCTGCCGCGCCGCGCACCGACCAGGCTGGGGAACGCGGTGAGCGCCTCCACGGCGGCGGGAAAGACCTCGTGCCGATGGTTGCGCCCCGGCACCGACGAGACGTCCCGTACGGCGGCGGCGGCCATGATCTGATCGCCGATGTGTGGCCGCCAACCGGCCGCGACCAGGGCGTTCGCGACCTCCGCCGGGAATCGCCCAGGATCGGGGTCGGATGCCTTCGGCGCGGTCCACGTCTCGGTGTAGGCGCGAGCCGACTCCGGCAGGACGTTCGCCCGCACCAGGAAGGCGATGCACGAGTCGCAGGGCCGCTCGGCGGGCCCTCCAGCGGGATCGCCCGGCTCACGGATCCGGAAGATCTCGAAGCGGGCGCCCTCCAGCAGCGCCGCTGCCTCGGCCCGTCCCATCGGGGCGATGCCCTCGGCGACGCGGCGGTGGTCGTACTCGTGCAGGACGTCGGAGACCACGATCAGCTCGGCGTGCGCCGCCCCGCCGCGAACCAACTCGCCGGGGGGTAGCTGGTCGAGATAGTCGCGGACCAGCGGGTGATGGTTGATTGGCACGTCGGCCTTCGTGCCCTGGGCCGTCCAGATCCGTCCGTCGATGGTCAGGTGCGCGGCGGTGTTCGGGGTGGCGCCCCGATGGATTTCCCGGACCAGCAGGCTCGACGGGTCGAGAGTGCGGGGAGCCGTCGGCCCGACGGGCTGGCTACGCCGGTACAGCTCTGCCACCACAGTGCTCGGCACCCGGGGCCACGTGGTGACAGTGCCGGTCTGCTTGTCGATGACTGTCGTCGGCAGGTCACCCGGCACCGTGCGCACCTCGGTGGGCACGACGGACGTGATGACCCACCCCAGGTCGAACTCGTCGACCATCGCGGTGCACTCGTGGCCGAGACGCTGCGAGTCACGGCGGGCCCAGGTGGCGGCGAGCTGCTCGGCCTGTTGACGGTCGATCACGCATTGAAACTACCGGACTACACGGATCGATGGCGGCCGGTATTGTCTTGCTCTACCGACGGTGACGGGAGGGCGGCGGTGGACGAACAGGCGGACCGGGGCGTCAATCGCGAGCTACGTGCCCGATTCGACGACGTTTATGGGCAATACCAGCAGCTCAGGTCCGGTTTGGACACGCTCCAGACGCGACTCGCCGCGCTGCGGGTGACCCGCCGGTCGGCTGACGGCCAGGTGACGGCGACAGTGGGCGCGCAGGGCCAGTTGATCGAGGTCAAGCTGACGCCGGCCATCTACCGGGACCGCGACGCCGACGCGCTCGGCCGAAAGGTCACCGAAACGATCCGGGCCGCCGCGACAGCCGCCGCCGACGCCACCCGCGACCTCGTCGCCGAGAGCATGCCGGCCGGCTCCGGCGCGACGGACTTCCTCAAGACCGGCGATTACGCCACGCTGCTCGGTCGGGCCGACGCCGTACTCGGCAAAGGTGAGGCGAAGCCATGACCGACGGGCAGCTCTGGCTTGATCCGTCCCGGGCCCTCCGGGGTGGTGCCGACCTGGCGCTCGCCGGCGAGGCGGTGACGGCCCGTCGTGCGGCGGAGGGTGGCGCGATCGAGGCCGCCAGCGGTGCCAGGCCCTGGGGCCGCGACGACATCGGCGCTGCCTTCGAGCGCAACTACCGCGGGTTCGAGCAGACAGTGCTGCGGGCCTGGGCCGGCGTCGGGCACCGGCTCACCGAGCTGGGCGGCGACGTGGTCGAGGCGGTCGACGCGAGCGTGCAGACCGACGGGGCCAACGCCGCCCGGGTCGGTCGGGCCGCCGACCGGCGCTGACGGTCGACGATCCCGATGAGCGTGCTGCCGAGCCCCATCCCGCACCCCCTGGACTACGCGCCGTGGGACGTGCCCGGCTGGATCTACGAGGCCCTCGACTGGGTGGTCGGCGTGCAGTGGCCGGAGGGCAACGAGCGGGCCGTCTGGGACGTCGCCGACCAGTGGTACGCGGTCGCCTCCGTGCTCGCCGGGCCGCACGCCGACGCCGCCGCGGCCGCCGTCGAGGTGCGCAACGGGTACGGCGGTGTCGGGGCTGTCGACGCGGCGTTCGAGGCGGCCTGGCGGGGGATCGCCGAGGGCGCCGACGCCCCGCTGCCTGTGCTGCTCGCGGTCACCGCCGACCTGGGCCGACTGGTCGAGGAGTGCGGTTGCGACATCGAGGGCGCCAAGCTGGAAGTCTGGATCGAGCTGGGCATCCTGGTCATCGAGCTTCTCACAGTGGCGGTGGCGGCGGTGCTGACCGCCGGTGCGGCAACCCCGGCCGCCGGCGCGGCGATCACCGCGACGCGACTGCTGGTCCAACAGATCTTCAAGCGGCTGATGGGCCAACTGGCCAGCAAGTCCCTCAAGCACGGGCTCAAGGAGGCCGGCGAGCGGGCCGCCAAGGACATCGCTCGAGGTGGCGCACGCGGGCTCGCCAAGCGAGCCGCCCGTGGCGGGCTGGAGGAGGCCGCCGAGGAGGCCGGGGTCACCCTGGCCACCCAGGCGTACCAGAACTCCACCGGGCGGGCACACGGCCTGGACCTGACCGATCTCGGCGCCTCGGCGGTCGGTGGCCTGGCCGGCGGGGCGGTGGCGCCGCTGGCCGGCCTGGGCCGGCACGCGACCGGGCGAGCGGCGAAAGTCGGGGAGCACCTGGGGCGGGAGATGACCGGCGAGGTGCTCGCCGACAGCGCGGCGAGCCTGGCCACCGGTCAGGGCCTGACCTCGATGGAGGACGTGGCGCGCGCCGCCGCGTCCGGGGCCACCGGTTCGGCGACCGGGCAGACCGACCACGCGCTACGCGCCCGGCTCGACGCACAGGCCAACGCCCTCGCCGGAGCATCGTTCACGGGCCCCTCCGTCCCGGCCGTGCTGCCTGTCGCGGGGGATGCGGTCTCTGCGGGAGGGTCTCCCTCAACGGTGGCCTCGGCTGCGGCGGGGGCTGCTTCTGCGGGGGCTGCCGGTGGTGTGGCTTCGGGTGGCGTGGTTACGGCTGCGAGCATTCCGATGCAGGCGACGGAGAGCGTTGCCACCACGCCGCCGAACCAGTCGGCTGCGCCGACGACACCGGCTGTCGAGCAGTCACGGGGAGCCGGGCTGGCGTCTCCGGTCGCGCCCGACGTGCAGACGTCGTCACCGATGCCGGTTGGCGCGGTGTCCGACGTGGACGCGGTGGATCGTTCGGTACGCGCGTCCGAGGTGACTCCGTCGACGGGTGGGTCGTTCGGCGACAGAGCGGGCGTCCCACACCCGGCCGACCCCGTGCCCTCGGCGACGACCACCACCGAGGCCACGTCGGCGGTGGGTGTCGGTCCCGTCGCGTCGGCTTCGGCTGCCGATCCGGCCACCTCGGCGGTGGCTGACCCGAGTCGGCCTGTGGTGGGTGCCGATCCGAGGCTTTCGTCGGCGTCCGCGCCCGTGGTCGGTCCCCTCGAATCGGGCGGGCCGGCTGCCACCGGTGTGCCGCCGGCCCACCCCGGCAGCTCACCGCACCCCACCACCTCCGGACCGACCGCCTGGTCTCCGACGACTGGACCCTCCGCGCCGACGATCAACCCCGGGCTGGCGGCGCCGGTCACCTTCGGCGTCCCGAGCACCACCAACGGGCCACTGCCGGTCGCCTCCACCCCACCAGCGGTGGGTCGGTTCGCCGTGCCCTCGCGTGTCCCCACCCGGGCGACGCCCGCACCGGTGCGCGCGCCCGACCATCCCGCCCGGGGAAGGGCGTCGATCCCCGTCGACGTGGCAGCGTTCGGCGCCCCGACGGTGCGCGAGCCGGAGACCAACGACTCGTACGCGGCGCAGTGGGCCGCTGCGGCGGAAGCCGCCGAGCGGCAGCGCTACCAGGACCACTACGAATCGGTGCGGATCGGGTTCGAGAACAACCGCCGGCAGGCCGAAGCCGCCCGACTGCGCACCCGCGCCGTGGAGCACGATCGGCGAGCCGTCGAGTACGCCACCTACGCCCGGCAACTGCACCAGGCCGGCAACCGGCAGTGGGCCGACGGCTGGCAGCGCGCCGCGAACGAGGAAACTCGCGCGTACGCCGAATGGCGTGACCTGGCAGACGCGGTGCTGGCCGGCACCACGGCCCCGCCGGTAGTGGACATCAGCGCCACCTTCGAGCACGCCAACCGGGACGTGGGCGCGCTCGCGCTCGGCGCTGTGGAAACTACCGGTCCGTCCATGCTCACCGGCGACGACGATCCGCCGCCGATCGACGACTCCCGGCCGTACGGGCAGCCCGGAGGACTTCGGCCACCGCTCGCCCTGCACCAGGTCGACGTCGAACGACAGATGCCCCGCGGACCGGACGGCACCGTCACCCGCACCGCCGACCCTCGACACGGCGGCTGGTTCCGGCTGCTCAACGATGGCGGTCCCGCGGCCGACGCCACCCGGGGCATCAACTGCCTGGACTGCACACTGTCGCTGTTCGAGACGTGGGTGCACGGGCGACCCCGCGTGTCGGCGCCCCGAACGTTCGACGGCTACCTCGACGGCGACATCCGGCGCCCCATCCGTGGCGAGGCGGGCGGCCCCGGTCGGGTGGAGGACGTGACCGGCGGGCGCTTCCAGCAACTCCTCGCCCCGGCGTCCGGTCAACGTACGGACACAGCGCAGGCGCGGCAGGCCGCCGACCGGGGCTACCGCAACCTGCACGACCAACTGCTGCTGGGCGGCCATGGCAGTTACTCGTTCCTGGTCACCGAGTGGGCGCACGGCGGTTCGCACGCCTGGGTGGCGCTCAACCAGAACGGCACTGTGCTCTACGTGGACCCGCAGAACGGCGTGGTCCGGGACCGGCCGCTCTACCCTGACGTGGTCGGCATCGACGCGCTGGTGCTGAGCGGAGACGGCAGACCGATGCCGCTTGGCGGACTACCCCGGGGCCGGTTCAGCGAACGGCCCGACCTGCCGGATCACCCGCCGACGCACGACGACGGCGGCCACGGCGACCCGTACATCAACCGGATGTACCTGCTCCTCGACGGCCCGGGCTCGGCGCCCGATGCCGATAGCGGGCAGAACCCCATCGAGCTCACGGAGCAGTCCGCAGCAGAAGAGTGGGGCGATCACGGCTGGCAGGCTGCCGGTCCACTGTTACCCGCAGATGAGTCTGGCCGTCAGCTGAACCCGAAGGATTGCGAGTTCCTCGGCATCACACCCGATGCCGTCCTGGCCTGGGCCGACAGGTCGGCCCCTCTCGGAGCTACCCGGGAGCAGTTCGCACGGATGACAGCCGACCTCTTCGACGCATTGCGGGAGGATGGCCTGGACCTGTCAACTGTCGACATTCGGCTTCAGGGCTCATCGGCTCGCTTTTTCTCGGGTGCCCACAAGCAAATGCCGACGGAGTCCGAGTTGGTCGACAACCCGGAGGCGTTGGCGCGTTTGCAGGGCTGGTCGCAGCTGGCGCCGCTTCCGATGCGTAGGCCGTTCGACTCCATGTACCGGCTGGGCCTGGAAGAGCCGAGTGACTACGACTTTCAAATTTCCTCCGATGAGATGGTGGAGCGGGCCCGCCAACACGCGTCCGAGAAATACCCTGACCTCCGTGTCGTCAACGCGAGGTACGGCTTCGTGACGAAGAAGGTGGCGCGAGAGTGCTTCCCTCACCTGTTCGATTGGGCTCAACGCCAAGCTCGTGATCTGGGCCGCGACGTGGTACCGGCAATTTTCCCTGGTGCCGGTCCGCCGGATCGAGCCGGATCCGGAGTGTCGTCCCACTTCCAAGATTCGGACTGGATTGTGGGGGAACCGAATGTCAGCTAGCTGGGTAATCGATCTACACGGGCAGATGGACCGGGCGACTTTGGCCCGTCTGCGCGCAGTGCTCGGTCTGAGTGAGGTGGGGCGTCTCGGTGACGACTGGGACGAGTTGTTCGGCGAGGTCAAACGGACAACCGCAGGGGTATCTGCGAACGTCGGGCTCTGGCGCGACGTGGACAGCCAAGGGTGGCGCCTCGACATCGACCTGCTGGCGGAGCCGGGCGACTCGGACGTGCAGGATCTGCTGGCTGCGGTCCGGGCGGAGGTTGAAGCGGCGGGTGTGCAGGTCGCTTCGATCGTGAGTCGCCGATAGGCGCTACGTCGACGCTGTCGATTCGGGTGTGCGCCCGGGATTGGTGACGAATCAGATGGGCCGCAGGCTGACCTACTACGTGATTTATCGGAATGACGAGAGGGTCGGGGGTCCGGCCGGACTCTTCGTGATGGACGTAGGCGTAGGCAATGCCATCCTCTGGGACCATCGCAGCGGACGCTGGACCTTCGATCCAGATCTGGCCGTGCGCTTCGTCGACGACTACCGAAACGTCGACCGCTTCGAAACTGTTGATCGGGCGACGGCCGAGAGGGTGGCTGAGACCGTCAGCGGGGGTACAGCGCTGCCCGACGAGGACGGCATCCGAGTCATGTTCACGCCTGGCGCGAGGTGAGCAGGCCGGCCGTGTCGACGGGGCGCGGGAGCTGCTGACCGAGTCGACTCGGTTACGCCGGAAGTTGTCCTTCACCGCCGGTGTCGCGGCGAATCTGATCGGTCTGGCGCATCTGGCCGCGAGCGACGGTGATCGGGATGCCGCGCATGAGTTGCTCGACGAGGCGGCCGGGCTGGCAGCCGACAGCGGCGCGCACGGGGTTGGTCGGTGGGTCGAGGAGGCCCGCGAGGAGTTGGGGCTGGCCTGAGCGTGGAAGCGGTCGGTGGGGGTGGAGCCCTGGCGGGGCCGAATAAGATCGACGCATGGCGAAATCCGGTACGCAGGGCGTCAGGTCCACCGTCTGGGCCTGGCCGGTCGGCATCCTGATCGGTCTGGCGATCGGCATTCCCGTGTTCGGTGCGAAGGGTGGCGTCGCCTTCGGTGTCGCCCTCGGCATTGCCTTCGCGCTCGGCCTGGGTGCGATCAGGGGCCGGGCCGACGGTGACCCCGCTCAAGGTGGCTCGGACGGTAGGGCCGCCGGGGATGGCGCCGACGCCTCGGGCCGGAGGTGATCGACTCCGGTTCCTTGAAGCCGGGGCATCCAAGGCCGTGGGACATCCCGACTTCCGTGAAGCCGAGTGGATCATGGCGCACGCCGGGCACGCCGGGCATGAACGCCGCGCCGGACGCGGTGGGAGCGGGGACGACAGGGCCGGGCAGTGTTGCCGAGGCGGTGGCCGTACAGGAGGAATTGCGGCCGCTGGTGGACCTGGTCGGGCCGGGGCCGAGCGCGCCCGCGACGGTGGCCGGCCTGGACGTCGCGTACGCCGAGGGTGGTGACCTGCTGGCGGCGGCCGTGACGGTCCTGGACGCCCGGACCCTCGCGGTGGTGGATTCCGCTGTCGGTGTGGGGCGACCCGCGTTCGGCTATGTGCCGGGGTTGTTCGCCTTCCGTGAGTTGCCGGCGTTGCTCGCTGCGCTCGACCGGCTGACCGTCGTCCCGGACCTGCTGGTCTGCGACGGGCACGGGTTGGCCCATCCGCGTCGGTTCGGGCTCGCGTGCCACCTGGGGGTGGTCACCGGGTTGCCCGCGATCGGGGTGGCGAAGACGCCACTGGTCGGGGTGTGGGATCCGCCGGCCGCCGAGCGGGGTTCCTGGTCGTCGTTGCGTGACGGTGGTGAGGTCGTCGGTCGGGTGCTGCGGACCCGCGACGGGGTGAAGCCGGTCTTCGTCAGTGTCGGCCATCGGATGAGCCTGGAGAACGCGACAGCGCAGGTGCTCGCGTTGACTCCGCGCTACCGGCTGCCGGAGACCACCCGCACCGCCGACCGGCTGTGCCGCGACGCCCTCGCCGAGGCGCAGCAGGCCCGCTGACTGGCTGGTCAGCCTGGTCATCAGCTGGTCGGCGGGAGGCGCCGTAAACCGTAACGCCGCCCACATGCGGGGCGCTCTATGACCGGTGGGACAGGTGGGCCGGTAGTAGCCTGACCCGCGGACCCCACCCGGGGAGAACGGCGAGGTAATCATGACAGTGCGTCGACGCGTGGCACGGCTCGCGGCGGTCTGCGGTCTTGCGGGCGGCCTGGTGATGCTCGGTGCGTCACCGGCGCTGGCCGATCAGGACTCGGTCCGGGTGGGCGCGGCCAGTAGCTTCGCCGCCGGTGGTTCCGCGCAGGGGGTGAACGTCGCGGTGCGCAAGCGCACCGACGGGTGCGTCCTGTTGCGTACCGCGCTGGGCTTCAGCCTGGAGGGTCTCCAGCCGAACCAGGTGGCGGTCGAGGTCAACGCGGGCGGGCGCTGGTTCCCGGTGGCCGTCACCGGCGGCGCCGGCACCGTGTCGACCGCGCAGACGTCACCCTTGAAGCCGACGCTGTGCAAGGGCAAGGGCATCACGGTGCGGTACCGGGTGGCGTTCGCGGCGGGTTCGCCGGGCGGCCGTCTCGTGGTCAGGGGCGCGGGCATCAGCGCCGCCGGCCAGACGCTGGGTCACGCCACGGACGCGGCGCGGCTGACCGGAGGGCGGGTCACTCCGTCGCCGACTCCGTCGCGGTCGACGAAGCCGACGCCGACTCCGACCCCAACCGAGGTCGCTACCGTCGACGAGGCGGTGAACCCGGCGGCGCAGGCGGGCGTCTCCGCGGCGCCGAACACCACGGCGACGGCCGCCGAATCGTCCGGAGGAGGTTCACCGGTGATGTACTTCGGCATTGTGCTGGTGGCGGTCGGACTGCTGCTCATCGTGCTGCTGTTCCGTCGGTCCCGGCAGGACCGCAAGCCGTCCGACGACGCCCCGGGCACCCTCCCGGGCAACCCCGGTGGCACCACCTACCGCGCCGGGGGTGGGTTGCCGGCCGCGCCCGGTCGCCCCGGTCAGGTGTACGGCCAGCAGCCGCCGGCCGCCGCCTGGGGTGGTGCGGTGCCGTCACCGCGTCCCGCCACCGGCGGGGTTTACGGTGCCCGGCCGGACACCCCCGCCCCGGAGGCCACCCAGCCGATGCCGGGTCGGCCCGACGGTCGCCCGAAGCCCGGTGACCCGCCCACCGACGGTGACGGCCACACCGTGTTCATTCCCCGCCTCCCCGGCTGAGCGGAGGACGGCCCGGCCCTCCGTTAGGCTCAGGATCGGTGTCTAACCTGCGGCCAAGGAGTGGAACACGTGTCTGATCTGTCCCAGATTGTGAAGGCGTACGACGTCCGCGGGACGGTGCCGGACCAGTGGGACGAACGGGCCGCCGAGGCGCTGGGCGCCGCCTTCACCCAACTGCTCAACTCCACCGACGAGCCGGGCGACGCCGTCGTCGTCGGGTACGACATGCGGGCCACCTCGCCCGGCCTGGCCGCCGCGTTCGCCACCGGCGTACGCGCCGAGGGCCGCTCGGTGATCGAGATCGGCCTCGCCTCCACCGACCTGCTCTACTACGCGTCCGGTTCGCTCGACCTGCCCGGCGCGATGTTCACCGCCAGTCACAACCCCGCGCAGTACAACGGCATCAAGATGTGCCGTTCCGGCGCGCGCCCAATCGGCCAGGAGAGCGGCCTGGCCGAGATCCGGGAGCGGGCCCAGGCCCTCCTGGACTCGGGCGACGCTCGTCCCGCCGGTGCGCCGACCCGGTCCGCCGAGCGACGCGACCTGCTCCCCGACTACGCCGGCTACCTGCGCAAGCTGGTCGACCTCTCGGGCATCCGGCCGTTGAAGGTGGTCGTCGACGCCGGCAACGGCATGGGTGGCTTCACCGTTCCGACAGTGCTCGGCGACGCGGCCCTGTCGCCGTTGCCGCTGGAGATCGTGCCGCTCTACTTCGAGTTGGACGGCAGCTTCCCCAACCACGAGGCCAACCCACTCGACCCGGCGAACCTTGTCGACCTCCAGCGCGCGGTGGTCGAGCACGGGGCCGACATCGGGTTGGCCTTCGACGGTGACGCCGACCGGTGCTTCGTGGTGGACGAGCGCGGCGAGCCGGTCTCACCGTCGGCGATCACCGCGCTCGTCGCCGCCCGTGAGTTGGCCAAGCACCCGGGTTCCACGGTGATCCACGGCCTGATCACCTCCAGTGCCGTCGCGGAGATCATCCGGGAGCACGGTGGGCAGCCGGTCGTCGCCCGGGTCGGGCACTCCTTCATCAAGGCGGAGATGGCTCGCACCAACGCCGTCTTCGGCGGCGAGCACTCCGCGCACTACTACTTCCGGGACTTCTGGTTCGCCGACACCGGGATGCTCGCGGCGATGCACACGCTGGCCGCGCTGGGCGAGCAGTCGCTGCCGCTGTCCGTGTTGGCCGGTGAGTACGAGCGCTACATCGCCTCCGGTGAGATCAACTCGACGGTGGTCGACCAGGCGGCGGCGGTGGCCGAGGTGCGCGCCGCGTACCCCGACGCGGTGGCCGACGAGATGGACGGGCTCACCCTGCGTTTCCCCGACGGCGCCTGGTTCAACCTGCGCGCCTCCAACACCGAGCCGCTGCTGCGACTCAACGTCGAGGCGCCCACCCGGGATCGGATGGTCTCGCTCCGGGACGACGTGCTCGACCGCGTTCGCCGATAAGATCGCCTGCGCCGGTCGGCACCGCCGTCGGTCAAGCCGTACACGTGGAAGGAGCCGCGCCATGGCCCTGGATCCGCAGTTGCTCGAGATCCTTGCCTGTCCGGACACGCACCACGCCCCGCTCACCTATGACGCCGAGGCGCAGACGTTGACCTGTACGGAGTGCGGCCGGATCTTCGAGGTCCGCGACGACGTGCCGGTGCTGCTGCTCGACGAGGCGCGCGGCGGCCCCGGGCAGTCCTCATGATCGACGGTACGGCCGGGGTCAGCGGACGCCGGGACGCCGACGAGGCCCTGCTCGACAACCCGCAGGCGTTGGCCGAGGCCGACCCGGGTGGCATGCTCCGGCACACGGCGTCGGCCGGTGCGCAGGTCCGCGAGAGCGCCGCGCTGGCAGCCGAGGCGAACCTCGCGGTGCTCGCCGACGACGGGCGGCCCCGAGCCGTCGTGATCGCCGGCATCGGCACCGCCGGGCGTACCGGGGACGTGCTGGCCACTGTCGCCGGGCCACGCTGCCCGGTCCCGATCATCGGGCACCGCTCCGCTGGCGTACCCGGTTGGGTGGGCGCGGCCGACGTGGTGATCGCGGTGAGCGCGTCCGGACGTAGCCCGGAGGCGCTCGGCGCCGCCGAGGCGGCCCACCGCCGTGGTGCCCGACTCGTCGCCGTGGGTGCCCCGGACTCGCAGTTGCAGTCGATCGCCGAGCAGGCCAGGGCGCCGTTCATCCCGGTGCCCCGGCGTGCTCCGGCCCGGGCCAGCCTCTGGGCGCTCACAGTGCCGGTGCTGCTCGCGGCCCGTTCCCTCGGGCTCGTGAAGGTCAACGAGGCGGACCTGGCCGAGACCGCGGCCCGGCTCGACGCGGACGCCGACCGCTGCCGGTCGGCCGCCGAGTCCTTCGTCAACCCGGCGAAGTCGCTGGCCCTGGGCCTGGCCGGCTCGATCCCGATCGTCTGGGGTTCGTCCCCGCTGGCCACCGTGGCCGCCCGCCGGTTCGGCGACACCCTGTCGGCAAACGCCCGCTACCCGGTGGTCACCGGGGCGCTCGGTGAGGCCGGGCGGGGTCGGGTCGGTCTGCTCGACGGTGTCTTCGGCGGCCTGGCCGAGGGGGAGCGGGACATCTTCGCCGACCCGGCCGACGACGACGACGACGGCGAGGGCACCCGGCTGCGGTTGGTGCTGCTGCGCGACGGCGGGCTCAACGCCGAGGACGACACCGATGAGCCCCTCGCCGTCGAGGAGCGCCGCGCGGACGCGGTGCAGACCCTCGCCGAGCGCCGTGGCGTGCGGTGCGACGTGGTGACCGCCGAGGGTGGCTCCGCCCTGGAGCGGCTGGCCTCGCTGATCGCGGTACCGGATTTCGCCTCGATCTACCTTGCCCTGGCCCACGGGCTGGACCCGATGGCCGTGCCGGCCATCACCGAGATGAAGGAGCTGTCGAACCAGTGAACGAACGCAATGGGCGGCGCGTCATGCGCGGACCGGGCGGCTTCGTGCGGCGAAGCGGAGCGGTGGCATGAGCGCCAATGGTGGGACGAAGGCGATCGTCGCCGCTTTGCTGGCCAACATCGGCATCGCCGTCACCAAGTTCATCGCGTTCCTGCTCTCCGGCTCGTCGTCGATGCTGGCCGAGGCGGTCCACTCGGTCGCCGACTCCGGTAACCAGGGCCTCCTGCTGCTCGGTGGCAAGCGTGCGAAGCGCGCGGCCACCCCGGAACACCCGTTCGGGTACGGCCGGGAGCGCTACATCTACGCGTTCATCGTGTCCATCGTGCTGTTCAGCATCGGTGGCCTGTTCGCGCTCTACGAGGCGTACCACAAGTGGCATCACAAGGGCGGCATCGAGTCCTGGCACTGGCTGCCGGTGGTGGTGCTGGTGTCGGCGATCATCATGGAGTCGTTCTCCTTCCGGACCGCCATCAAGGAGTCCAACCACGTCCGGGGCAACCAGTCCTGGGTGCGTTTCATCCGCCGGGCCAAGGCGCCGGAGCTGCCGGTGGTGCTCCTGGAGGACTTCGGCGCGCTTGTCGGTCTGGTGTTCGCCCTGTTCGGCGTCACCATGACGTTGATCACCGGCAACGGCGAGTGGGACGCCGCCGGCACCGCGATGATCGGCATCCTGCTGGTCGTCATCGCCGTCGTGCTGGCCATCGAGACGAAGAGCCTGCTGCTCGGTGAGGGCGCCGAGGCGTCCGAGCTGGCAGCCATCGAACGGGCCGTCACCGACGGCCCCGAGGTGGAGCGGATCATCCACATGAAGACGCTCTACCTGGGCCCGGAAGAGCTGATGGTGGCCGCCAAGATCGCCGTTCCGGAGTGGGAGAGCGCCCACGACCTGGCCCGTGGCATCAACGCCGTCGAGGCGCGGATCCGTGCCGCGGTGCCGATCGCCCGGGTGATCTACCTGGAGCCGGACGTCTACAGCGCCGCTGCCGCCGAGGCCGGCACCGGTGCCGCGGCCGACACCGCGGTACCGCAGCCGCAGGACACGTCGGGCGAGGCGGCCGGGCGGCCCGGGGGCTGACAGGTGGAGCCACTGTACGGGCCGATCCGGGACTACGCCTGGGGCTCGCGCTCGGCCATCGCCCTCCTACAGGGGCGATCGGTGCCGAGCGCGGGCCCGGAGGCGGAGCTGTGGTTGGGGGCCCACCCGGGCGCTCCGGCCCACGTGGATCGCGCCGGTCTGCGGGTGAGCCTCTGTGACCTGGTGCGGGACGAGCCAGGGCAGTGGCTCGGCCAGCGGGTGTCCGAGCGGTTCGGCAGCCGGCTGCCGTTCCTGCTCAAGGTGCTCGCGGCCGACGCTCCGCTGAGCCTGCAGGCCCACCCGGACGCCGAGCAGGCGCAGGCCGGCTACGCGGCGGAGGTGGGGCGTTCCGAGGGGCAGCGTAACTACTCCGACCCGCACCACAAGCCGGAGTTGCTGGTCGCGCTCACTCCGTTCGAGGCGCTGTGCGGTTTCCGGGATCCGGCGGAGTCGGCCGAGGCGCTCGCCGCGTTCGGCGTACCGGCGTTGGCGCCTGTTGTCGCCGCGTTGCGGGCCGGGCCGGCGGGGTTGCGCACGGCGGTGCGGACGTTGCTCGCCTGGCCGGTGGCCAGACGTCACGACCTGCTGGCCGCGGTGGCGGCAGCGCCAACCGACGGCCCGGACGCGGAGCTGACCCGCCGGTTGGCCAAGGCGTACCCGGGGGATCCGGGTGCGCTGGTCGCGCTGCTGTTGCACCACCTGCGGCTGGAGGCGGGGGAGGCGATCTGGATGCCCGCCGGCAACCTGCACGCCTACCTGAGCGGCTGCGGCGTGGAGATCATGGCGGCCAGCGACAACGTGCTGCGCGGCGGCCTGACCCCGAAGCGGGTGGACGTCGACGAGTTGTTGCGGGTGCTGCGCTTCGAGGTGCTCGACGATCCGGTGCGGGCCGCGCAGCCGGTCGGCCCGGGCGTGGACTGGTGGCCCGTGCCGGTGGACGATTTCGCGCTGCACCGGGTCCGGGTCGACGCGGCGGTGCCCTCGGTGACGCTGCCGTTGCCCGGCCCCCGGGTGGTGCTCTGCGCTGGTGGTTCGGTCACCGTGGACGACGGCGCTGGCGCGTTGACGCTGGTCTCGGGGGAGGCGGCGATCGGTACGGCGTTGGGAGCGCCGCTGCGGATCGACGGCGCCGGTGTGGCGTTCGTGGCGACGTCCGGGCTGCGCTGACCTCGCCTCGGGCGAAAGACACAAGTCCGACTTTCCCGGAATAGCTTGACGTCACCCTGGCTGAGTGTGACTCTATGAGTACGCAGCGTTATCGCGACGACGGTCCGAGAACGTGCGGGGGAACCAAACCGGGGGGATGCACGGGGCGGGCGGGACGTGGGCGGGAAAGTCCGTCCATCACCGACCGCCCCGTGCGCTGTCCGCGGACCGTGCCTGATGCCCGTCGCCGACGCGCGTAAGGTGGAGGGTCGGCGCAGACATCGTTCGACAGGAGCTTTCATGACCAGCACCCTCCCGGCGTCCGCCAGCGGCACGCCGTCCGAGGCCCGGCCGAGCACGCTCGCCGACGGCGACTTCAAGGTGGCGGATCTGTCGCTCGCCGAGTTCGGGCGTAAGGAGATCCAGCTCGCCGAGCACGAGATGCCCGGCCTGATGGCGATTCGTCGCGAGTTCGCCGAGGCGCAGCCGCTCGCCGGCGCGCGGATCACCGGCTCCCTGCACATGACCATCCAGACCGCCGTCCTGATCGAGACGTTGGTCGCGCTCGGCGCGCAGGTGCGCTGGGCGTCCTGCAACATCTTCTCCACCCAGGACCACGCCGCCGCGGCGATCGTCGTCGGCCCGGACGGCACCCCCGAGGCTCCGGCCGGGGTTCCGGTGTACGCCTGGAAGGGCGAGACCCTGCCGGAGTACTGGTGGTGCACCGAGCAGGTGCTCGCCTGGCCGGACGGGCAGGGCCCCAACATGATCCTTGACGACGGCGGCGACGCCACCCTGCTCGTACACAAGGGCGCCGAGTTCGAGCGGGCCGGGGCGGTCCCGCCGGTCGAGTCCGCCGACTCCGAGGAGTACGCGGTCATCCTCGAGCTGCTGCACCGCTCGCTCGGCGAGGACGGCCAGCGCTGGACCCGGATCTCCGCCGGCATCAAGGGCGTGACCGAGGAGACCACCACCGGTGTGCACCGGCTCTACGAGATGCACCGGGCTGGCACCCTGCTCTTCCCGGCCATCAACGTCAACGACTCGGTGACCAAGAGCAAGTTCGACAACAAGTACGGCTGCCGGCACTCGCTCATCGACGGCATCAACCGCGCCACCGACGTGCTGATCGGCGGCAAGATGGCGGTCGTCATGGGCTACGGCGACGTGGGCAAGGGCTGCGCCGAGTCGCTGCGCGGCCAGGGCGCCCGGGTCGTGGTGACCGAGGTCGACCCGATCTGCGCGTTGCAGGCCGCGATGGACGGCTACCAGGTCGCCACCCTGGACGACATTGTCGAGCAGGCCGACATCTTCATCACCGCCACCGGCTGCTTCGACGTCATCACCAACGAGCACATGGCGCGGATGAAGCACCAGGCCATCGTCGGCAACATCGGCCACTTCGACAACGAGATCGACATGGCCGGGCTGGCCAAGCGGTCCGACGTCGAGCGGATCAACATCAAGCCGCAGGTCGACCTGTGGCGCTTCGCCGACGGGCACGCCATCATCGTGCTCTCCGAGGGCCGCCTGCTGAACCTGGGCAACGCGACCGGGCACCCGAGCTTCGTCATGTCGAACTCGTTCGCCAACCAGACGATCGCCCAGATCGAGCTCTTCACCAAGACCGAGGAGTACCCGATCGGCGTCTACGTGCTGCCCAAGCACCTGGACGAGAAGGTGGCCCGCCTGCACCTCGGCGCGCTCGGCGCCAAGCTGAGCACGCTGACCAAGGAGCAGGCCGCCTACCTCGGCGTCTCCACGGAGGGTCCGTTCAAGCCGGATCACTACCGCTACTGATCGACGTTTCCGGACCGGGTCGGCTGTTCGCAGCCGGCCCGGTTCGTCGTCTCCGCCGCCGGCTGGGCCCCACAGCTTTCGCGATCTTGCAGTTTCGGTTGGGGTTTTGCGGCTTTTGGCGCGATATGCCGCAGCAGGAAATGCAAGATCGCGGGTGGGGTGGGGTGGGGTGGGGGCGGTTATCTGCGGCGGGTGGGGCGGAACCAGGTCCAGACGCACCAGATCAGCCAGCCGACCGACACGACGGTGGCCAGCGCCCGCAGACGTAGCGCGCTGAGCAGCAGCACCACGGCCAGCACCGCCAACCACGGCAGGAATCCCCTCACGGCGGGGATCCTCCCACAGCCGGCCGGCGGCAGACCGGCTGCCGGGCGGTCGTCGGTCCTCGTCATGGGCCCAGTGAGCTTGTCGTGAACGACTTGACGAGGGTCCTGAGCAGGGAGGAAGGTATGCCTGCCCTAAGTCAGCCAAGGCGTGCCTAACCTACTCGGAGCCCGGATGTTCGCCACGTACCTGATCGGTCTGCGGGAAGGGCTGGAAGCCACCCTGGTGGTCAGCATCCTGGTCGCCTTCCTGGTGAAGTCGCAGCGCCGGGACCGGCTGCCGCAGGTCTGGGCGGGCGTCGGCCTGGCCGTGGCGCTATCGGTGCTCTTCGGCTGGCTGATCGAGTACACGTCGACCTCGCTGCTGTCCCGATCCGAGGACCGTGAGTTGTTCGAGGCGATCACCTCGGTCGCCGCCGTGGTCTTCGTGACCTGGATGATCTTCTGGATGCGTCGGGCCGCCCGGACCATCGCCGGCGAACTGCGGGGCAAGCTCACCGAGGCGCTGGCCGTCGGGTCCCTCGCCGTCGCCGGCATGGCCTTCCTCGCGGTGATCCGCGAGGGCCTGGAAACCGCGCTGATCTTCTACTCGGCCGCACAGGGCGCGGCCGGCGACAGCGGCCCGCTGCTCGCGTTGATCGGCGGAATCGTCACCGCCGTGGTCCTCGGTGTGCTGCTCTACGCCAGCGCCCTGCGGATCAACCTCAGCAAGTTCTTCACCTGGACCGGCGCGCTGCTGATCCTGGTCGCCGCCGGCATCCTCAAGTACGGCGTGCACGACTTCCAGGAGGCCGGCGTCCTGCCCGGCCTGAACGACCTGGCCTTCGACATCACCGGCGCGCTCGACCCGAGCACCTGGTACGCGGCCCTCCTCGCCGGCATGTTCAACGTGACTCCCGCGCCCACCGTGCTGGAGACGATCGCCTGGGTCGCGTACGCCGTGCCGGTGCTCCTGCTCTTCCTGCGACCGGCCCGGCGCAAGCCGGCACCCACCGCGACCACCACCACCGTCACCGAGCGCGGGGCCGACACCGGCGCCGAGGCCGAGGCGGCGTCTACGCCGCAGCGTGCCTGACCCACGAGGAGAGACAGCCCAGATGCGTACTACCCAGTTCTTCGCGCTGGCCGCCGCCGGCGTGCTGGCGACGGCCGGTCTGGCCGCCTGCTCCGACTCCGACAAGGGTGACTCGGCCGCGTCCGGCGGACCGATCGTGGTCAAGGCCAGCGACACCGCCTGTGAGGTCGGCTCGACCGACCTGGGCGCCGGCACCGCCACCTTCAAGATCACCAACTCGGGCGCGAAGGTGACCGAGTTCTACGTGTACGCCGACGGCGACCGGGTGATGGGCGAGGTGGAGAACATCGCCCCCGGCCTGAGCCGCGAGCTGCACGTGGAGTTGCCGGCCGGCACGTACCAGACTGCCTGCAAGCCAGGGATGAGTGGCAAGGGCATCCGGGGCGCGCTCAAGGTGAGCGGGTCGGCGCAGCCGCTCACCGCCGACGCCGCCCTGGGTGACGCCACCGACAACTACCAGCGCTACGTCAAGAGCCAGACCACCGCTCTGTTGGACAAGACCGAGGAGTTCGTCGGGGCGGTCAAGGCCGGCGATGTGGCGAAGTCCAAGGCGCTCTACCCGGTCGCCCGCACCTACTGGGAGCGGATCGAGCCGGTTGCCGAGATCTTCGGCGACCTCGACCCCAAGATCGACGGTCGCGAGGAGGTCATCGAGGAGGGGATGGAGTTCACCGGCTTCCACCGGATCGAGAAGGACCTCTGGCAGTCCGGCGACATCAGCAAGGACGGCCCGATCGCCGACCGCCTGCTGGTCGACGTCAAGGAGATCGTGGCCAAGGCGAACGCCGAGAAGCTCTCCCCGCTCCAGCTCGCCAACGGTGCCAAGGAACTGCTCGACGAGGTGGCCAGCGGCAAGATCACCGGCGAGGAGGACCGCTACTCGCACACCGACCTGTGGGACTTCGCCGCCAACCTCGAAGGTTCCAAAGCCGCCGTGTCCGCCCTGCGGCCCGCGTTGCAGCAGCGCTCGCCGGAGCTGGTCACCCAGCTGGACACCGAGTTCACGAACGTCGAGGGGCTGCTCGGCAAACACCGCGACGGCGACGGGTGGAAGCTGCACACCGCGCTGAGCAAGGCCGAGCTCAAGGAGCTCTCCGACGGGATCAACGCGCTCGCCGAGCCGATCAGCAAGGTCGCCGCGGCCGTCGCGAAGTGACCACCTGGCAGAAAGAGTCGAGTCGATGAGCGGGAGCAGGTTCACCCGGCGCCGGGCGATCACCCTGGCCGGCGCCGGGGTGGCGGGGGTCGCCGGAGTGGCGGCCGGCGCGGGGGCGCTGCTGAACGGCTCCCACGGCCCGGCCGCGGCGAACGACCACCCGGCCGGGGCTGTGCCGTTCCACGGTGAGCACCAGGCCGGCATCGTCACCCCGGCGCAGGACCGGCTGCACTTCGTGGCCTTCGACGTGATCACCAAGGACCGGGCCCGACTCGTCGAACTGCTGGAGGAGTGGTCGGCCGCCGCCGCCCGGATGACCGCGGGGCGAGATGCCGGGGTGCTCGGTGCGGTCGGCGGAATGCCGGAGGCCCCACCGGACGACACCGGCGAGGCACTCGGCCTGCCTCCCTCGCAGCTCACCCTCACCATCGGCTTCGGGCCGACGCTGTTCCGCGACGCCGACGGGCGGGACCGGTTCGGCATCGCCGACCGTCGGCCCGCCGCCCTCGCCGAGCTGCCCAGGTTTCCCGGCGACGCGTTGCAGCCGCAGCTCTCCGGCGGCGATCTGTGCGTCCAGGCCTGCGCCAACGACCCGCAGGTAGCGGTGCACGCGATCCGCAACCTGGCCCGGCTCGGTATGGGCGTGGTGAGCGTCCGCTGGTCGCAGTTGGGCTTCGGCCGCACCTCGTCGACCTCGCGGGAGCAGGCCACCGCGCGCAACCTCTTCGGGTTCAAGGACGGCACTGCCAACCTCAAGGCCGAGGACACCGAGCTGCTACGCGACCAGTTGTGGGTGCAGCCGGGCGACGGGCCGGACTGGATGGCCGGAGGCTCGTACCTGGTGACCCGCAAGATCCGGATGCTCGTGGAGACCTGGGACCGGACCTCCCTCGCCGAGCAGGAGGAGATCGTCGGCCGGACGAAGGGCAGCGGCGCGCCGCTGGGTCGCGGCGACGAGTTCGACGAGCCCGACTTCGCCGCTCGTGGCGCGGACGGCAAGCCGGTGATCGCTGAGCACGCCCATGTCACGCTGGCCCATCCGAGTCGGAACGGCGGCGCCCAGTTGCTGCGCCGGGGTTACAACTTCGTCGACGGCTCGGACGGCCTCGGCCGGCTCGACGCGGGCCTCTTCTTCATCGCCTATCAGCGCGACCCACGCCGCCAGTTCGTACCGATCCAGACCCAGTTGGCGCGGCACGACGTGATGAACGAGTACCTGCGGCACGTCTCCAGCGGGGTGTTCGCCTGTCCTCCCGGGGTACGCGACGGCGGGGATCACTGGGGGCGTGGGCTGTTCGGCTGATTGTCGTCCGGATGGCGACAACCGGATCGGCCCGGCCTGCGGTGGCGCCAGGCGGCGCCGAAGGGGGATCATGGTGGCAGCCTGGCAACGGCCTGTTCGTGCGCCAGGCACCGCAGCCGTGGCGCCGCCGCCGCGGGCCGCGATCACCGTGGTGACGGCGGCGCGCAGCGTTACCGGCGGACGCCGGTCCCACCGAACTGAATGAGGATGCAATATTAATCCCATGAGAGCCCGCGTACTGGTGGTCGACGATGACCCCGCGCTCGCCGAGATGCTCGGCATCGTGCTGCGCAGTGAGGGTTTCCTGCCCTCTTTCGTGGCGGACGGCGAGCGGGCGTTGGCCGCCTTTCGCGACAGTCGTCCCGATATCGTGCTGCTTGACCTGATGCTTCCCGGTATGAGTGGTATCGACGTGGCCCGGTCGATCCGGGCGGAGTCCGGCGTGCCCATCGTCATGCTGACCGCCAAGAGCGACACCGTGGACGTCGTGCTCGGCCTGGAGTCCGGCGCCGACGACTACGTGGTCAAGCCGTTCAAGCCCAAGGAACTGGTGGCCCGGATGCGGGCCCGACTGCGCCGAGGCGAGGACGTGGCCCCGGAGATGCTCACCATCGGGCCACCGGACAACCAGATCACCATCGACGTGCCCGCGCACACGGTGAGCCGCAACGACGAGGAGGTGAAGCTGACGCCGCTGGAGTTCGACCTGCTGGTCGCGCTCGCCCGCAAGCCACGTCAGGTCTTCACCCGCGAGGTGCTGCTCGAACAGGTCTGGGGCTACCGGCACGCGGCCGACACCCGTCTGGTCAACGTGCACGTCCAGCGGTTGCGGGCCAAGATCGAGCCGGACCCGGAGCGACCGGAAATCATCCTCACCGTGCGGGGCGTGGGCTACAAGGCAGGGACCGGATAGCCTGGTCGCACTGTGTCGACCTCGCCGCCCCCACCCTCCCCGAATACGGCTGCCCGCCGGCCCAGCGCCGGCGGGGAGCTCTGGCGTGCGGTGAGCGGTCGGGTCGCTCGTGCTGTGGGTCGGGCACACCAGACCTGGCGCCGCTCGCTCCAGGTCCGGGTCGTGACCATCACGCTGGTCGCGTCCAGCCTGCTGGTCGGCGGGTTCGCGTTCCTGATCGCCGACAAGATCACCACCATCCTGCTCGACAGCGCTCGCAGCGACGTCCGGCAGCGGGTGACCAGCGGTGCCAGCTACGCGGCCAAGCAGGTCTCCTTCTACGGGCAGCCGCAGGAGGCCCAGCTCCAGGAGACCATCGACGGCACTGTCAACTACCTGGCCGGCGGCGACCCCCAGCAGACCAGCGGGGTGGTGGTGGCGATCACCGCCGACGACTACCCCAACGACATCCAGACGCGCACCTCCCCCTCGGCGAACGTGCAGTCGCTGATCAGCCCCGAGCTGCGGGCCGCGATAGCCGACGGCAAGGTGGCCAGTCAGATCCGCACCGGGCGACTCACCGGAGAGACCACCAAATACCTGGTCTACGGCTCGCCGGTGCCCACCCGCTTCGGCCAGATCGAGCTCTACTATCTGGTCCCGCTGGGCCGGCAGGACGTCACCGCCGCCGACGCCCGCGCGACTGTGGTGGCCACCGGTGTCGCGCTGGTGATCCTGCTCGGGTTGCTCGCGGCGCTGGTCACCCGGCTGGTGGTCAACCCGGTCCGGGTCGCGGCACGAACCGCCCAGCGGCTCTCTGCGGGCCTGCTCGACCAGCGGATGGTGGTCAACGGCGAGGACGACCTGGCCCTGCTCGCCGCGTCGTTCAACCAGATGGCCACCAACCTGCAACGGCAGATTCTGCGCCTGGAAGAGATGTCCCGGTTGCAGCGCCGCTTCACCTCGGACGTCTCCCACGAGCTGCGTACCCCGCTGACCACGGTCCGGATGGCCGCCGACCTGATCTTCGCCGAGCGTGACGAGTTCGACCCGGCGGTCGCCCGTAGCGCCGAGCTGCTCCAGGCCGAGTTGGACCGATTCGAGGAGCTGCTCACCGACCTGCTGGAGATCAGCCGGTTCGACGCGGGCTTCGCCATGCTGGATTCCGAGCCGACCGACCTGGTGCCGGTGGTGCACCGGGTGGTCGACCGGCTGGCCGGCCTGGCCGAACGGGTGGGCGTACCGATCGAACTCGACCTGCCGGGCACGCCGGTCATCGCCGAGGTCGACCCGCGCCGGGTCGAGCGGGTGTTGCGCAACCTGGTCGGCAACGCCGTCGAGCACGGTGAGGCCCGCCCGGTGCTGATCACCCTCGGCATCGACGAGACGGCCGTGGCGATCACCGTCCGCGACCACGGTGTGGGGCTGAAGGTGGGCGAGGAGAAGCTGGTGTTCAACCGGTTCTGGCGGGCGGACCCGTCCCGGGCCCGGCAGACCGGGGGCACCGGCCTGGGCCTGTCGATCAGCCTGGAGGACGCACGGCTGCACGGCGGCTGGCTGGAGGCGTGGGGTGCTCCGGGGCAGGGCGCGCAGTTCCGGCTCACCCTGCCGGCCCGTGCGGGCGATCGGCTGACCACCTCACCGCTGCGGCTGGTGCCTGCCGACGCCGCCCTGCCGTTCGGCGGCCCCCGCGACGGTGGACCACTGGCCATCGGTCCCGGCACCGGCGGGGCCCTGGCGATCGGCCCGGCTCCGGCCGGAGACGGACAGCGGACGGAGGTGCGCTCGTGAGACGGCCGACTCTGCTCGGGACCCTCGGCGTGATGGTGCTGCTGGGCGCCGGCTGTGGTATTCCGGCGGCATCCGACGTGCGGGTGGACGGCAAGGGCGGCGCCGCGACCGAGGCCGGTGTGATCAGTCGGGGCAGTGAGCCACCGACGCGGACGGCCAGCGGCAGCGTCAACGAGACGTTCGTCCGCAACTTCCTGTCCGCCGCCGCCGGCGAGCCGGATCGGGCGTACGAGCGGGTCAAGGCGTTCATCGCACCGGAGGACAAGACCCGTCTACAGGACAAGAAGGGCAGCGAGGTCGCGCTGAACGTGGTCCGGCTGCGCGAGGCGGTCTACACCCTCAACAGCGACTCGACCACGACCGTGAAGATCACCGTGCAGCAGATCGGGGTGCTGCGGACCAACGGCACCCTGGCCCCACCGGTGGCGACCGAGACGGAGTACGAGTTCGGCCTGCGTAGCGCGTCCTTCAACGGTGGCGTCAACGATGACCGGGCCGGCCTCTACATCATCAACCCGCCCAACGTGCTGCTGCTCAGCGACACCGCCCTTCGGGAGTATTACCAGGACGAGACGATCTACTTCTGGAGTTCGGACCGCAGCCGCCTGGTGCCCGACCAGCGCTACCGGCCGCAGGCGGTGCCGGTTGAGCGGCAGGTCAACGAGGTGGTGAAGTGGCTGGTCGGTGGCCCCTCCGACTGGTTGCGCCCGGGAGTCGTCGGGCTGCCGGACCGCACCGAGCTGATCAACAACGCCACCGGCGGCAACGGCCGGTGGGAGGTCAACCTGGACATGTCCGGTGACGACCAGAGCGGGATCGACCAGTTGATCACGCAGATCGCCTGGTCGTTGGGCGACCTCCCCGGTCAGCTGGAGTTGAAGATCCGCAACAACGCGCAGCCCGTGGTGGACCTGGGCGAGCGACGAGACTCCCGGGAGCTCTACCCGTATGCCGCCAGCCCGCAGCGGTTCGGCGTGTACGACGGCGCGATCCACCCACTCGACTTCGAAGGCGAGCCCAGCGGCACTGTGCCGTTGACACCCGAGGCCAACCGCAACGTCGTCTCCGCCAGCCTCGGGCTGGCCAAGGACCGCCGGATCCTCGCCGCGATGGTGGTCGCCGACGGCAAGAACCGGTACCGACTCGCCGTGGGCACGGGCGCCGACCCGGTCTCCGTGATCAGCCGCAGCGCCGCCGAATACTCCTCGATCGGCCGACCGGTCTGGCTGCGTACTGTCGACAACCGCCCCAGCCGCGGCCTGGTGGTGGCCGACGGGCAGCTCTACCGGTTCGACGAGGCGGCCCGGATGTATCCGGTACCGCTCAACCTGCCCTCCGCCGCGGTCACCGCTGTGGCCGCCGCGTTGGACGGCCAGCGGGTGGCGCTGATCGCCGGCGGCCGTCTCTACGTCGCCGCTGTCAACCTCGACGGCGGCGGGGCCTCCATCGGCCCGCCCCGAGAGTTGGTCACCTCGCTGACCAACCCGACGGCTGTCGACTGGGGCAGGGAGGACCAGCTGGTGGTGGCGGGGTCGGTCGGCCAGCCGGCGATCTACGAGATCAGTGTCGACGGCGCCCTGGAGACGCCGCTGCGGACCGACCTCGGCGCCAAGGTCAACCACCTGACCGCGTACCCGACCAACCGCGGTGTGCGAGCGCCCAGCGGGGCGTACATGTACGAGGCGAACGGGGTGGCCTACCGCAGCAGCCCGTTCGAACGGATCGAGCCCGGCCGGGTACGCGACATCGCCCCGGTGCCGACCGGTGTCCGGCCGAGCAACCCATCGGCCCCGTTCTTCCTCTACTGACACGGTGAGCGGGCTCTGGGCGGACCTCGCCGACCTGGTGCTGCCCGCCGACTGCGCCGGTTGCCGGGAGCGCCGACCCGGCCTGCGGCGGGGGGTCTGCCCAGCCTGTGTCGTGGCGCTGGGCGCACTGCGGCCACTGGCTGTCCGCCCCACCCCCGCCCCGCCGGGCCTGCCGCCCTGCGTCGCCCTCGGCCCGTACGCGGGTCCCCTGCGCGAGGCCCTGCTGGCGTACAAGGAACACGGCCGACACGGGCTTGCTCGCCCGCTCGGCGCGCTGCTCGCCGAGGTCGTCGCGGCGGCCGTCGGTGAGGCCCGTCCGCTGGCGTTGGTTCCGGTCCCGGACACCGCGGCGGCAGCGCGTTCCCGCTACGGGGACCACCTCGACCGGCTGGCCCGGCACTGCGCGGCCCGGCTCAACCGCAGCGGTTGGGCGGTGCGGGTGCACCGTCCGCTGCGAGCCTCGCCCCGGCCCGACTCGGTAACCCTGGACAGCGCCGGGCGCGCGGCGGCGGCGGAGGCGGCCTTCCAGCCCCGCTCGACGGGGCCGGTCCGGGGTGGTGCCGGGGGCGTGGCGCCGGTCGTGGTGCTGCTCGACGACATCGTCACCACCGGCGTGACCCTCGCCGCCGCGAGCCGGGTGCTGACCGCGACGGGATGGGCACCGAGTGTCGCTGCGGTGCTCGCGGCGACCGAGAAAAGACACCAGTCGTAACCGATAGTGTTTCCGTTTCACCCGTTGGTGTATGAGCTGCGAAAAATCCTGGGCCGTCTCGGCAACATGGGGTGACTGCCGGGCAAACAGGAGTTAGCGTTTCGCTGTCGGGGGTAGGAGGTCGTTCCCACCACCCTCGGCGGTGAGAGGAGGCGTAGCCGTACCAACCGGTCGACGCCAGCGGGTCTCCCCACGGCGCGCGGCCGGGTAACCGGATCGAAGACCGTCCGAAACAAGGGAGGTCACGTGGACATCGTGGTCAAGGGCCGAAACGTCGAAGTGCCGGACCATTACCGGGTACACGTAGCCGAGAAACTCGCGAAGATCGAACGCTACGACCACAAACTTATTCGCGTTGATGTCGAGCTGTTTCACGAGCGCAATCCGCGCCAAGCCGACCACTGCCAGCGGGTGGAGATCACCTGCGTTTCCCGGGGCCCGGTGATACGGGCCGAAGCCTGCACTAACGACTTCTACAGCGCGCTCGACGCGGCCATCGCGAAGCTCGACACCCGGCTGCGCCGCGCTGCCGACCGCCGCCGCGTACACCGGGGCCGGCACGCGCCGATCTCCGTCGCCGAGGCCACAGCGGGCCTGCCGGTCGCGGACCTGGTGCCCAGCGCGCTGAGCGCGCCGAACGATGGCGCCCGCGCCGGCACCGCGGTCGCGGAGCGGGTCGAAGAGGAGCAGGACGACCAGCCGTGGCACATCGCCCGGGAGAAGGTGCACCCGGCCGAGCCGATGACCATCGACGACGCGTTGTTCGAGATGGAGCTGGTAGGCCACGACTTCTACCTGTTCCAGGACAAGGAGTCCGGCCGCCCCAGCGTCGTCTACCGGCGCCACGCGTACGACTACGGCATCATCTCCCTCGCCACCTGACCGGTAGCCGATCCGCGTCGATCATGGAGTTGTGGTGGGGAAACGCCCACCACAACTCCATGATCCGTCAGCGGAGGTCGGCGGGTAGCAGCGCGAAGGTCAGGTCGTCCAGGCGGGCGCCGGCCAGCCCGGGCAGCCGGCCGCGCTGAAGGGCCTCGCGCCGAAAACCCACCCGCTCCAGCACCCGGTGCGACGCGGTGTTGTCCGGCACCGTGCCGGCCGACAGCCGGGCGACACCGGCCGAGCCGAACGCCCACCCCGCGAGCAACCGGACCGCCCGCGTCGCGTACCCCCGGCCGCGCCAGTCCGGCAGCAACGCGTAGCCGACCGACGCCTCGCCGGCGCCCGCGTCGGTGTACGACACGCCGCAACTGCCCACGGGCTCGCCGCTGGCCACGTCCGTGATCAGCAGTCGGGCGATCTCGCCGGTCAGCCAGCCGCTCTGCGCGAGACGACAACGCCGCTCGATCGCCTCGCGGGTCGGCGGCACCGGCGGCGCCTGGTTCGCCACCACCTCGGGTCGGCTGTGCAGCCGGTACATCAGCGCCGCGTCGTCCGGCCCGAGTGGGCGCAGCGCCACCACCTCGTCGGTGAGCACCCCGCCGGGCAGGTCGGGCAACAGCCGGGCGGCCGGGCCGGGCGGATCACCGGCGACACGTACCCAGGCCAGCAGGTCGTGCCGACCCGCGTCGCGGGACGCGCCGGCCGACCGGCGCAGACCCTCGTAGCGGAAGCCGGCGGCCAGCGCGACCCGCTGGCTCGGACCGTTCTCCGGTTCGGTGAGCAGCTCCAGTCGGGCCGCGCCGACGGCGAACGCGTGCTCGCTCAGCGCGCGGGTCGCCGCGGTGGCCAGCCCGCGACCGCGCGCCGCCGGTCGCATCCAGTAGCCGATCTCCAGCTGACCCCGGGCGGGCATCGGGTTGTTCAACCCCACCGCGCCGAGCAGCCGGTCGGTGGCGGGGTCCGCGACGGCGTACGCCGTGCCGCCGCCGGCCCAGGCCGCCGGGGCGCCGACGTCGATCCACCAGCGGGCGTCGGCATCGGTGTACGGCGTCGGCAGGTTCGACACGAACCGTTGAGTCAGCGCGTCCGCGCAGCCGTCGACCACGTCGGCACTGTCCTCCGCGCGAAACGGGCGCAGCCGCACCCCGTGCGCCTCGACGACCGGCCGCAGACTCATCTCAGATCCTTCGCGAGAAGCGCACCGACCCACACGTCCACCCGCTCGCCCCGGTGCGGCACGCCGCCCCGGGCGATCCCCTCGATCAGGAAGCCCGCCTTCTCCGCCGCCCGACGGGAGGCGGTGTTGCCCACATTCGCCTTCCACTCGATCCGCGCCAGGCCCAACGTGCTGAAGCCCCAGGCGCTGACCGCGACCAGCGCGGCGGACAGGTAGCCCCGGCCCCGGGCCGCCGGCGCGGTCATGAAGCCGACGTCCGCCACCAGCGGGTCGGCGGGGGAGAGCCGCAGGTCGAGCGTGCCCGCGTACCGGTCGTCGGAGTCGGCGATCACGAAGCAGGCGGCGTCCCCCCGAGCCCAGGCGTCCCGGCCGTAGGTCTGATAGCCCTGCGCGTCGGCGCGCTCGTACGGGTCCGGCACTGTCGTCCAGCGGATGCTCTCCGGGTCCCGGCAGGTCTGCACGACGGCGTCCAGGTCCTTCTCCTCCATGGGCCGCAGCCGCAGCTCGCCGGTCCCGGTCTCGGCGAACAGAACGGGCTGCGGGCGGCCGAAGACGGCGGCGCGCCGGGCGGCGAGGGTGCCCGGTCCGGCCGGACCGGTCGACCCGGCGGCCGGTACCTCTCCGGGCAGCAGTGAGCCGATCCAGCCGTCCGGGCTGCCGGGCAGCGCCGGGTTGGCCAGCCGCAACCTGCCGTCGATCCGGAAACCGGCCCGGAGGGCCACCAGCCGGGAGGCGTGGTTGCCCACCTCGGCCTGCCAGAGGAGCCGGCGAAGCCCGAGTGTGTCGAAGGACCAGCGGGCCACCGCCCGGGTGGCCCGGACCATCACGCCCCGACCACGAGCCCAGGGTGCCGTCCAGTAGCCGATCTCACCGGTGCCGTCCTTGTCGATCGAGTTGAGCCCGCTGGAACCCAGCAGCTCCCCGGTGCTCGGGTCGCAGACCGCGAACGGCGCTCCGGTGCCCTCGGCCCAGGCCTTCGGGCTCATCTCGGTGACAAATCCGTGGGCGTGTTCCGGCCGGTACGGGCGCGGTACGTTGGTCCAACGCTGAATGTCCGGGTCCTGGCAGGCTCGGTGCACTGTCTCGGCGTCCGTCTCCCGCCAGGGCCGCAACAGCACGCCGTCCTCGATGATCTCCACGGGCTCCACTCGTGCATCCTGCCGTAGCGTTCGCCGACGGCGTAACCGGATAACGTTTGGAGCGTGCGCAGGACGCGAGTTTTGTCGGGTTCGGCGGGGTCGAGCACCGCCACCAGTGACCATCGGGCCGATGGAGCGCCTACGATGGTTCGAGACTGTCTAGGGGAGCGTTGATCCGTGTCGATTCTGGAAAAGGTCCTTAACGCGGGCGAGGGCCGCATGGTGCGACGGCTCAAGGCCATCGCCGCCGCCGTCAGCTCGATCGAGGACGACTACGTCAACCTCACCGACGAGGAACTGGCCGGCATGACCGAACAGTTCCGGGAGCGGCTCGACGAGGGTGAAACCCTCGACGACCTGCTGCCGGAGGCGTTCGCGGTGGCCCGCGAGGCGGCCGCCAGGGTGCTCGGCCAGCGCCCGTACGACGTCCAGGTGATGGGCGGCGCGGCGCTGCACTTCGGCAACATCGCCGAGATGAAGACCGGTGAGGGTAAGACGCTGACCTCGGTCATGGCCGTCTACCTCAACGCGCTCTCCGGCAAGGGCGTCCACGTGATCACGGTCAACGACTACCTCGCCCAGCGTGACGCGGCGTGGATGGGCCGGGTGCACGAGTTCCTCGGGCTGACCGTCGGCGTGGTGCTGCCCAACCGGCCGGCCAGTGAGCACAAGGCCGCCTACGAGTGCGACATCACCTACGGCACCAACAACGAGTTCGGCTTCGACTACCTGCGCGACAACATGGCGTGGTCGAAGGAAGAGCTGGTGCAGCGCGGGCACAACTTCGCGGTGGTCGACGAGGTCGACTCCATCCTGATCGACGAGGCCCGCACCCCGCTGATCATCTCCGGCCCGGCCGAGCACTCCGCCCGCTGGTACGGCGAGTTCGCCGGTGTCGTGGCCCGGCTCCAGGCCGGCACCGACGGCGAGGGCGACTACGAGGTCGACCACTCCAAGCGCACCATCGCGGTGACCGAGCGGGGTGTCGCCAAGGTCGAGGACCGGCTCGGCATCGACAACCTGTACGAGTCGGTGAACACCCCCCTGGTCGGCTACCTCAACAACGCCATCAAGGCCAAGGAGCTCTACAAGCGCGACAAGGACTACATCGTCAGCGACGGTGAGGTCCTGATCGTCGACGAGTTCACCGGTCGCATCCTGCACGGCCGTCGCTACAACGAGGGCATGCACCAGGCGATCGAGGCCAAGGAGGGGGTGGAGATCAAGCAGGAGAACCAGACCCTGGCCACCATCACCCTCCAGAACTACTTCCGCCTCTACGAGAAGCTGTCCGGGATGACCGGTACGGCGCAGACCGAGGCGAGCGAGTTCAACAAGGTCTACAAGGTCGGCGTCGTGACCATCCCGACCCACCGCCCGATGGTTCGCGAGGACCGGCCCGACGTCATCTACAAGACGGAGAAGGCCAAGTTCAACGCCGTCATCGAGGACATCGCCGAGCGGCACCAGATGGGTCAGCCGGTGCTGGTAGGCACCGTCTCGGTGGAAAACTCCGAGATCCTCTCCCAGTTGCTGCGCCGCCGTGGCATCCCGCACAACGTGCTGAACGCCAAGTTCCACGCGCGGGAGGCCGAGATCGTCGCCCAGGCCGGGCGTAAGGGCGCGGTCACCGTGGCGACCAACATGGCCGGCCGCGGCACCGACATCCTGCTCGGTGGCAACGCCGAGTTCCTCGCCGCGAACGAGCTGCGCCAGCGCGGCCTCGACCCGCTGGAGAACGAGGAAGAGTACGCCAAGGCGATGGAGGAGGTCCTTCCCACCTGGAAGCAGGCCTGCGACGCCGAGGCGGAAGAGGTCTCGGCCGCTGGCGGCCTCTACGTGCTGGGCACCGAGCGGCACGAGTCCCGGCGGATCGACAACCAGTTGCGTGGTCGCGCCGGCCGGCAGGGCGACCCGGGCGAGTCCCGCTTCTACCTGTCCCTTCAGGACGAGCTGATGCGGCGCTTCCGGGCCGGAGCGGTCGAGGCGGTGATGGAGCGCTTCAACATCCCGGAGGACGTGCCCATCGAGTCGAAGATGGTCACCCGGCAGATCAAGAGCGCCCAGGCCCAGATCGAGGGCCAGAACGCCGAGATCCGCAAGAACGTGCTCAAGTACGACGAGGTGCTCAACAAGCAGCGCCAGGTCGTCTACGCCGAGCGGCTCCGGGTGCTCAACGGTGAAGACCTCTCCGACCAGGTCCGCAACATGATCGACGACACCGTCGAGGCGTACGTGCGGGGCGCCACCTCCGACGGCTACGGCGAAGACTGGGACCTCGAGCAGCTCTGGTCCAGCCTCAAGCAGCTCTACCCGGTCGGCGTGACGATCGAGGAGCTGGAAGAGGAAGCCGGTGGCTCCCGGGCCGGCATGGACGCCGACTTCCTGGTCGCCCGCCTCAAGGACGACGCCAACGCCGCGTACGACAGGCGTGAGGAGCAGCTCGGCACCGAGGGGGTGCGCCAGCTCGAGCGGATGGTGCTGCTCCAGGTCATCGACCGCAAGTGGCGCGAGCACCTCTACGAGATGGACTACCTCCAGGAGGGCATCAACCTCCGGGCGTACGCCCAGCGCGACCCGGTGGTGGAATACCAGCGCGAGGGCTTCGACATGTTCGCCACCATGATGGACGGCATCAAGGAGGAGACCGTCGGCTTCCTCTACAACGTCGACGTCCAGGTGACCGAACCGGAGCCGGAGGAGGGGGCCGACGAGGTCACCCTGCTCGACAAGCCGGTGGAGATCCGGGCCAAGGGCCTCAACCAGGCCCCGCGGCGGCAGGGTCTGCAATACTCCGCCCCCACCATCGACGGTGAGGCCAGCCCGGGTGCGGTCGCCGTGGAGCAGGCCGAGCAGCAGGCTCCGGCGCTCGGTGTGGGCCGACCGGCTCCGGGTGCTCCTGCGGCACCGGGGCAGAGTGCGCCGTCCGCTCCGCAGCGGCCGGCATCCGGGCTGCGTGGCCCGGCAGTTCCGTCTGCCGCCGCCCGTCGGCCGGCACCGAACCAGGCGGAGGCGAGCAACGGCCCGTCCCGCAACGCGCCGTGCCCGTGTGGTTCGGGCCGCAAGTACAAGCGCTGCCACGGCGCTCCCAACGGCGGCAACTGAACCGACAGCGTCTGACCGACGGGTCCCGGCCGACCAGGCCGGGGCCCGTCGGTGTCTTCTCAGCCTCGCCGGCGACCGGGCAGGTGGGGTCAGAGCACGTGCAGGGCAACGCAGAGCCAGCGGCCCCGGCGATGTTCGAGGCGCAGGGCCATCGCCCAACTTCGGCCGCCCGCACCGGTGAGAACGGCTGCCGCCTCCACCGTGGCCTCCCGGGGCTCACAGACGCGTAGGCGTTGCAGCCGGACCAGTGGTCGGCCGCTACGGCGGCGGGATGCCCCGGCCCGGCCGGATGCGCGGGCGAGTTCGGTCAGTAGGTCGCCCGCCCGGGCCGGGTCGAGCAGCGCTCGCACCTGGGCCGGCGAGCGGTAGCCGTTGACCACCTCCAGGCAGGTGCCGACGAAGCGGTGCGCGGCCCGGGTGGTTTCCGGAGCGGTCGACGGCGGCAACGACGCGACCGGATGGGTGGTGGTGGACCGGCTGGGCACCGGGCGCAGTGCTGCTCGCCGCTCCGGCGGCCGGACCGGGCTGGGCCGGGTGGAGGCGAACAGGTCGAGGGCGAGTTGACCGTCGGTCGGCGCCGGCCAGTACGACCCGTCGGTCTCGTCGACGTACGGCGGGTCGAAGGGCGGGACGGGGCGCAGCCGAACGGGTGGTCGGGAGGGACCGGGTCGCGCTCCGCTCATCATGGCCCCCTTGATCTTGCGTTTACCTTCGTTTGCCTCCGACAAGCTCGATTCTGAGCGACGGAACGGCCTCGGTCAATGGCCTTGTGGTGGCCACCGCCCGACAAGGCGCATGATCCACTCGGGTTCCTCGATATCGCGGGGTCCCAGCGGCCCCAACACCCCGACTTCCGTAAAGCCGAGTGGATCATGCTCTGGGACGGGCGGACACGCGGACGGGCGAGGTCAGACGGCCAGGCAGGTCAGGTCGGGCGGGCCGGGGCGCGCTGGGCGGGCAGGTCAGGTGGGGCGGGCCGGGGCGCGGCGGGCGGGGCAGGCCAGGCGGAGCGTGCCAGGCCAGGCGGGTGCGGGCTGAGGCTGAGCGGGGTGGGGTGGGCTGGGCGGCGCACGAAGGCCCAGGACGGGCCAGGCTTTGCTACTCGGGGTCGCGGTCGACCAGCGGGTTGCTCTGCACCCAATCTGCCGTCTCATCGTATTTGCGCGCTATGTACTCCTCCAGCCGGGCGCGCTCGACGCGCCACTGGCCGCGCCCGCCGATCTTGATCGCCGGCAGTTCGCCGCTGCGCACCATGTGGTAGACCTGCGAGTCCGACACGTTGAGCTCGGCGGCCACGTCGGAGAGCAGCAGGAACCTCGGCTCCACAGAAACTCCCGGGGTTGATGTCGTTTGGCTCAGTTTGCCACCGACAGCCCTCGCCGCCCAGCACTGGACCGGGTCGGTGGCGGACCAACCGTGCGGGACACACCGGCTGGGAACTTCCTCCGGCCGGAGGCGGGGTGTATGACGGTCACGGCGTGCGGCATGATCTGCGCCCGTGCCGGCGGCCGCCGGTGGAGGACGACGCGGGGAGACGACAGGTGACCGACGAGCTTGTCCGGGTGTACGTGCCGGCGACCGTACCGATGCTGGCCCGGCTGCGTGCGGAGGGGCTGTCCGCCGACCAGGCGCACGCAGTGACCCCGGCGCTGCGCGAGTGGTACGCCGAGGGTGACGAGGAGGAGTTGGAGTACGTCGCCTTCACCCGGGCTGCCCAGGACGCCCTGCACCTGCTCCGGGCCGATCCGACAGCTCCCCGCCGTCGCGTCGTCATCTCGGTCGACCTGCCGTCGGCAGCGATCGGGCGCGGCGACGGTGAGCTGGGCTCCAGCGCTGTGACGTTGACCGACTCCGTGCCGGTGGGCGCCGTCGCGGCCATTCACGTGGACGGCACGGACGCGGCCGAGGAAGTCGGCGCGGCGGCCGACGTGGTGGCCGAGGCGGCGGCTGGTGACCCGGACGCCCAGTTCACAGTCGACGGCGCCGAGGACCACGAGCTGGAGTGGTACGACGTGACGGAGCTGGACCAGGTGCTGAGCGCGACCGACTGAGCCGGGCGCCCCCAGGCGGCAGCCGGAGGCGAGCACCGGTCCCGGTGAGGCCTCAGCGTGCCGGGTCCGCCTTTGCCGGGTCCGCGTCGGGCGTCTCGGCCGCGTCGGCGTCGAACGCCTTGGCCGCGTCGCCGTCGAACGTCTCGGCCGGGTCGGCGTCGAACGCCTTGGCGTAGCCCGGCTTGTCGTCCGCCGGGTCTACCTGGTCCGCGACCGGGTTCGGCACCTGCGCCGGTTCGTCGTCGTCACCGTGGGCCGGGCTGAGTGTGCGGCCGAACGCGATGAGCGCGGTCAGCGCCCCCACGAACAGCACCCAGATGCCGTTGTCCACCCGCGAGGTGCCCAGCGAGGTCTGCGCCACCGCGTCCGCCTCACTGAGCGCGCTGGCGAGGTCGAGCAGCGACCGGCCGCCGACTCTGATGATCACTTCGGCGAGCAGCAGGAGGAGCCCCGGCCCGGCGCCGGCGAGCAGGTACGCCGGCCAGCGCAGCGCCGGTGCCTCGGGACCGCGGCGAACGGCTCGACGCCGTGCCCAGGTCAGGTAGCCGAAGGCCAATAGCCCGGCGAGCAGCCCGGCGACGAGCGATTCGGTACGGGACACCCACTTGGCCGCGTTGATCAACGATTCCTGGCTGTCGCCGGAGCCGAAGAGGTCGAACAGCGGATCCCGGGCGCGGCTGAACGCGACAACGAAGATCAGCGTGCCCAGCGCGGCGGTGACCACAGCACCGACCGCCGGTGCGGTCCGCGCGCCGGCCAGCGCGCCCCCGATGATCGCCGCGGCTGCCGTGGTGCCGGCGATCACGTTGGTGGTGGACGTGTCGAAGTAGGTGAGGTTGATGGCCACCGCGGCAGCGAGCCCGACCAGCATTCCGCCGCCGATCGCCCCGGCGAAGCGCAGAGTGGCCCAGTCGCCGTACCGGCGGGCCAGCAGGTTGCCAGCGGCCAGCGCGACGGCCGCCCCGGCCACCAGCGCGGCCGAGATCACGCCGGGCAGGGCGAACGCGGAGAGGCTGATCGCGGTGACCCCGGCCGCCGCCGAGGTGATTGCCTCCCGGGTGGACCAGAGCATGGCGGCAAGCCAACCGAGCGCCAGCAGCGCGAGCACTGCGGCGCCGGGGGCGGGCAGCGGCCGACTGCCGGCGATGGCCGGGTCGACAGCCGGCTCGTCCGACTCAGCGGCCGGGACGCGGCCGGGCTGCTTGGTCATCGTCTCCCCTTCGAGGCGGCAGGTCACCGACCATTCAGGGTACGCGGGCCCGCTGGGCTGCCTGTCGCCCCGGGACAGCGGGACGGATCGAGACCGGTCGGTAAGGAGAGGAGGGGTGGGGCGGTCCTTGGCGCAGGGCGGTGGCGGAAGTGGGTCGCGTGGCCCGTCGTGGGAGAATCAGGGGAGGTCCCGCCGCTGCTCGGCCTCCCGTGCGGCGTCCGGTGTCCGGCCATCCGGTCGGTGCCCGCGGGTCCGGTTTCGCCACTGCTGTCGAGATCGCCAGGAGCCTTGATGGATGCCGTGTTCTCCGTTCCCGAGCCGCGCAACGAGCCGGTTCGCAACTACGAGCCGGGCAGCCCCGACCGGGACCGGCTCCAGCGGCGGCTGACCGAGCTCGCCGCCGAGCGCATCGACCTGCCGATGACCATCGGCGGTGAGCAGCGGATGGCCGGCGGTGACCCGATCAACGTGGTGCAGCCGCACAAGCACGCCCACGTGCTGGGGGTGACCGCGCACGCCACCCACGACGACGCGCGTGCCGCGACCAAGGCGGCCAAGGACGCCGCGCCGATGTGGCGGGCGCTGCCCTTCGAGGAGCGCGCCGCGATCTTCCTGCGCGCCGCCGAGTTGCTCGCGGGTCCCTGGCGGGACACGCTCAACGCCGCCACCATGCTCGGTCAGTCGAAGACCGCGATCCAGGCGGAGATCGACGCGGCGTGCGAGTTCATCGACTTCCTGCGGTTCAACGTGCACTTCGCGCGTCGCCTGCTCGAGGAGCAGCCGGCGTCCTCGCCCGGCGTCTGGAACCGCTTCGACCACCGCCCGCTGGAGGGCTTCGTCTACGCGGTCACCCCGTTCAACTTCACCGCCATCGCCGGCAACCTGCCGTCGGCGCCGGCCCTGCTGGGCAACACGGTGGTCTGGAAGCCGGGCCCGACCCAGCAGTTCGCCGCGCACTTCACCATGCGGCTGTTCGAGGCCGCCGGCCTGCCGCCCGGCGTGATCAACATGGTCACCGGCCGGGGCGAGGAGGTCTCGGACGTCGTGCTCGCCGACCCGGATCTGGCCGGCATCCACTTCACCGGTTCGACGAAGGTCTTCCAGCAGTTGTGGCGGACCGTGGGCGACAACATCTCGCGTTACCGGGGCTACCCGCGCCTGGTCGGCGAGACCGGCGGCAAGGACTTCGTCGTCGCGCACACCAGCGCCGACGTGGACGCGCTGCACACCGCGCTGATCCGTGGCGCGTACGAGTACCAGGGCCAGAAGTGCTCGGCGGCCTCGCGGGCGTACGTGCCGCGCTCGATCTGGGAGGGTGGGCTTCGGGACCGGCTGGCCGCCACCGCCGACTCGCTGACCTACGGTGACGTGGCCGACTTCGGCAACTTCGGCGGGGCGGTGATCGACGACAAGGCGTTCGCCCGGCACACCGCCGCGCTGGAGCTGATCGCGGGCGACGACAGCTGCCGGGTGTTGGCCGGTGGCACCGCCGACGACTCGGTCGGCTACTTCGTGCGACCGACGCTCTTCGAGTGCGGCGACGCCGCCCACGAGACCTTCACCACCGAGTACTTCGGGCCGATCCTGGGCGTGCACGTGTTCGACGACGCCCGGTTCGACGAGGTCGTCGCGCAGGCGGAGTCGATCGCCCCGTACGCGCTGACCGGTTCGGTGTTCGCCACCGACCGCCGGGTCGTCGAGTCGGTCGGCGAGCGCATGCGGTACGCGGCCGGCAACTTCTACATCAACGACAAGCCGACCGGCGCTGTGGTCGGGCAGCAGCCCTTCGGTGGCGCCCGCGCCAGCGGCACCAACGACAAGGCCGGCTCCTGGCTGAACCTCGTCCGCTGGATCTCCCCGCGGACGATCAAGGAGACCTTCGTGCCGCCGACCGACCACACGTACCCTCACATGGGCTGACCGGCGACGACCCGCCGGCGGCGCGTGGGCGCCGCCGGCGGACGCCCGGAATGTGGCAATCCATCGATAGTCCTCAACGGACAGTCTGCCGCCGACAGTGCACTTAGGAAGTCCTGTCGGGTGGCAAACCGGCAAATCCTGGACGCCGGGTGCGCAAAGTGGCAGCGTAGTGGCCATGGCGGATTCCGGAGTCAACCCTACGGCGGCGGCCCTGCTCGGCCTCCTCCACGAGGGCCCGATGACAGGCGGTCAGTTGATGGCCGCCGCTGAGCGCCGTCTGGCGCCGTACTGGTCGATGACCCGCAGTCAGGTGTACCGCGAGTTGCCGGTGCTGGCTGAGCGGGGTTACGTGCGGCTCGGCAAGCCGGGCCCGCGGATGAGCCAGCCCTACGCACTCACCGCCAGCGGAAAACGAACGTTTTCCCGCTGGCTCGCGGAGAACCCGGGGCGGGACACCATCCGCAACCCGATAGCGCTCCGGATGGCTTTCGGCAACCTGCACTCCGCCAGCCAGCTGAAGGGCCTGTACGCCTCGGCCAACGAATACCACACCGAGGCCCTCGCCCAGGTCCGGGAGCAGGTGAAGAACGCCAAACGGGACGGCGAGACGTACGACGCCAGCGCGCTGGAGTTCGCCGTCGCCTACCACCGGGCGGCCCTGTCGTGGTTGAAGTCCGCCCCCGTCGGGTGACGGTCAGCGGGTTCGCGCATAGGGAACGAGCTGCTCCGCTCCCGGCACAGTACGCTTGCTTGTCGTGACCGCTGCCGATTACGCCGAACAGCTCAAGGAACTCGACGCGACCCTGCGAAACATCGAGGCCGTCCTCAACCTCGACCGGCTCCACGAGGACAAGGCCCGCCTGGAGCAGGAGGCCTCCGCCCCCGACCTGTGGGACGACCAGGCCAAGGCCCAGCAGGTGACCTCGCAGCTGTCGTACGTCAACGGCGAGATCAGCAAGCTGGGCAGCCTGCGTTCCGGCCTCGACGACGCCCAGGTCCTGTTGGAGCTGGCCGAGGCCGAGGCCGACCCGGGTGTGCTGACCGAGGTCGAGTCGGAGATCACCGGGCTGACCAAGGCCATCCAGGAGATGGAGGTCCGCACCCTGCTCTCCGGCGAGTACGACTCCCGGGAGGCGCTGGTCGCCATCCGGGCCGGCGCGGGTGGCGTGGACGCCGCGGACTTCGCCGAGATGCTGCTGCGGATGTACCTGCGCTGGGCGGAGCGGCACGGCTACCCGACCGAGGTCTACGAGACCTCGTACGCCGAGGAGGCGGGCCTGAAGTCGGCCACCTTCGCGGTCAAGGTGCCGTACGCGTACGGCACGCTCAGCGTCGAGTCGGGCACGCACCGGCTGGTCCGGATCAGCCCGTTCGACAACCAGGGTCGTCGGCAGACCAGCTTCGCGGGTGTCGAGGTTCTGCCGGTCACCGAGCAGACCGACCACATCGACATCCCCGAGAACGAGGTTCGGGTCGATGTCTACCGCTCGTCCGGGCCGGGTGGGCAGAGCGTCAACACCACCGACTCGGCCGTGCGCCTGACGCACGTCCCGACCGGCATCGTGGTGACCTGCCAGAACGAGAAGTCCCAGTTGCAGAACAAGGCCTCCGCGCTGCGGGTGCTCCAGGCCCGACTGCTGGAGCGCAAGCGCCAGGAGGAGCAGGCCAAGCTCGAGGGTCTCAAGGAGAATGCGGCCGGCTCGTGGGGCGACCAGATGCGCTCCTACGTCCTGCACCCGTATCAGATGGTGAAGGATCTCCGAACCGAGCAGGAGACCGGCAATCCGAGCGCGGTCTTCGACGGCGAGTTGGACAGCTTCATCGAGGCGGGTATCCGTTGGCGCAAGCGGCGGCAGCTCGCCGGCGACGGTGCGTGACGGCGCGCGGGCGGAGCGCGTCATCGATCTCCAGGTAGAGGCCTGATTCGACGACTCGTGCCGGATCGGCGGGGCGTGGGGCTTGGCTCAGTTGTTACACCGCGTAGACTCACCACCCGTGATTCAGCTTGAGCAAGTGACGAAGACGTACCCGAAGGCGTCCCGGCCTTCGCTCGACAACGTGTCCGTCTCGATCGAGAAGGGCGAGTTCGTCTTCTTCATCGGTCCATCCGGCTCCGGCAAGTCCACGATCATCAAAATGCTGCTGCACGAGGTGGCCCCCAACAAGGGGCGCGTCGTCGTCAACGGCAAGGACGTCACGTCGATGCGCTCCTGGAAGCGACCCCACTTCCGGCGCTCGATCGGCTGCGTCTTCCAGGACTTCCGGCTGCTGCCCAACCGCACCGCCTACGAGAACGTGGCGTTCGCCCTCGAGGTGATCGGCAAGACGAAGGCGGTTGCCCGCCGGGTCGTGCCGGAGGTGCTGGAGCTGGTCGGGCTCGGTGGCAAGGAGCACCGCTACCCGCACGAGCTCTCCGGTGGTGAGCAGCAGCGGGTCGCCGTCGCCCGGGCGTTCGTGAACCGTCCGCTGATCCTGCTGGCGGACGAGCCCACCGGAAACCTGGACCCGGATACCTCGATCGAGATCATGCGCCTGCTGGACCGGATCAACCGCACCGGCACGACCGTCGTGATGGTCACCCACGACTCCAACATCGTGAACCAGATGCGCCGCCGCGTCGTTGAGATTGAGAGCGGTCGCATCGTGCGTGACCAGGCCCGCGGCGTCTACGGGTGAGCCGGCGCTCCACCCCTGCGCAGCCTGACGACGAACACCTCATGCCGGAGACCCGGAGGAAATCCCGATGCGCGTGAAATACGTCCTGTCCGAGGTACTGGTCGGACTGTGGCGCAACGTGACCATGTCCATCGCGATGATCATCACGATGGCGGTCTCGCTGACCATGCTCGGCGCCAGCGGTCTCATGTACCGCCAGGTCGACGACATGAAGGACCTCTACTACAAGAACATCGAAGTCTCGATCTTCTTGACCCAGGAGGTGACCGAGCAGGAGCGCACCGAACTCCAGACCAAGCTCGACAGCGACCCCCTGGTCAAGGACGTCCTCTACGTCAACAAGGACGAGGCGTACAAGCGCTTCAAGGAGATGTACCAGGACGCGCCGGACCTGGTGAACGCGGTCAAGCCGGACCAACTGCCCGAGGCGTTTCGGCTCAAGCTGAACAACCCGGAGCAGTACAAGAACGTCTACGACCAGTACAAGGACACCGCTGGCGTCGAGGAGATCATCGACCAGAGTCGACTGCTCGACAAGATCTTCAACATCCTCACCTCGATCCAGAACATCGCCCTGGCTGCCGCCATCGTGATGGCGGTCGCCGCCCTGCTGCTGGTCGCGAACACCATTCAGGTGGCCGCGTACAGCAAGCGGCGTGAGGTGGCGGTCATGAAGCTGGTCGGCGCGTCTAACTGGTTCATCCAGGCGCCGTTCGTGCTGGAGGCCGTGGTGGCCGGCCTGATCGGTTCACTGCTCGGTCTGGTGGCCCTGGTCGCGGCGAAGTATCTGCTCTTCGACGGGTCGTTGAGCGCGTTGCAGGGTCTGCTCTCGCCGATCACCTGGGGCGACATCCTGTTCATCTTCCCGTTGATGGCTGGCGTCGGTGGTCTGGTCAGCGCGGGTACCGCCTGGATCACCCTGCGCTTCTACCTGCGGGTCTAGGCACCGTACGGGTCGTCCCGTGGTCTCCCGAGGACCCTCCCGCAGCCGGAAATAAACGGCGCGGGAGGGTCCTTGTCATTCGGGTAGCATGATCGGTTGTCCGGCCGGGGTGAGCCCGGCCACGGACGCCTGGAGAGGGGGTGGCACCGATGCCACGGGAAAAGGGGCGCAAGGTGGTCGCCTCCAACAAGAAGGCGCGTCACGACTACGCCATCTTCGACACGTACGAGGCGGGCATGGCGCTGACCGGCACCGAGGTCAAGTCGCTGCGGGCCGGGCGGGCGTCACTTGTCGACGCGTTCGGGCAGGAACGTGACGGCGAGTTGTTCCTGCACGCGATGCACATCCCGGAGTACACCCAGGGCACCTGGACCAACCATGAGCCCCGGCGTACCCGCAAGCTGCTGCTCAACCGGGGCGAGATCGACAAGCTCCTCGGCAAGACCCGTGAGGGCGGTTTCACCATCGTCCCGTTGCAGGTCTACTTCTCGGACGGCTGGGCCAAGGTCGAGATCGCCCTGGCCAAGGGCAAGAAGTCGTACGACAAGCGTCAGGACCTCGCCAAGCGGGACGCGGACCGGGAGATCGCCCGGGTGTCCGGTCGACGCGGCAAGGGCATGGACGATTAGTTCATCCTGTTTGTCCGGGTCGGCGTGCCGGCCCGGGGCTCGGGATGAAAGCTGTTGCGGCAGGCGTTAGTCTTGTCAGTGCCGCCACATCGGCGGCCTGTCGAGGGGGTGACTGGTTTCGACTTCGTACGCAGCGACAGGGGAAGCGAGCCGAGGAAGCCGACGTCGTCTCGAGAATCGGTCGTCGGAAACTTATAAGCGCCAAGCAAAATCGCGCTGACTTCGCTCTCGCCGCCTGAGGCGAGTAGCTAAGTCTGTCGGCCTGGGAACGCCTTCGTCCCAGTAGCCGGCATCAGCTAGGAGGCTGGCCAATCGGACCCGGTCGCGGGGTCCGTGCGGCGAGATTAATCAGCGACTGGGCCCGTCACACCAACTTGCTCGCGTGAGCGGTGGGGCCGAGTAGAGGCACAGCGAGCTGCGCTCGGAGAAGCCCTGACAAACCGGCGAAGGACCCGGGTTCGATTCCCGGCACCTCCACCACCTCGAAGCGAAGCGCCCCGGCCCACCAGCCGGGGCGCTTCGTTGTTCGCGGGGTCTTACGCTGCCCCCTGTGAACAACCAGGAGCTGCGTCTGTCGGTCGGCGCGTCGCCCGGCCAGCGCGTCGTGGCGGTGGTGTTCGGCGTCCTGCTCACGGCGGTCGGCGCGGCGTTCGTGGCACTGCCCCTCGTCGCCGACGGGCTGTTGCGCCGGCTGACCGGCCCGGGTGACGCGTTCGCCTCCTATGAGGAGGCTCGCGACCTGCCACCGGGGCTGCTGCCGCCCGGTCTACGCGACTCCGCCGACCCGAACCAGTCCGGTCCCAGCCTGTTCATCGGCCTGTGTGGCCTGCCCTTCGTCCTGCTCGGCCTCTACCTGGTGCTGCGGGTGCTCCGCACGGCCGCCTGGCTGGACGGCAGCCGGGCGCGGGTACGCGGTGCGCTGCGCACCCGCACCATCGACCTCGCCACCGCCCGGATCGAGTCCGGCGCGGTGTCGTACCGCGAGGCGGACGACGGTCCAGCCGGCGAACCGCAGGTGCGGGCCGTCCGTGCGACCGACCCGGGGAGTGCCCGGGGGGTGACGATCCCGCTGCGCGGCATGGGGCTGCCCGTCCTGCCGCCGTCCGAGCTGCGGGCGCTGGCCGAGGCGATCACGACGGGTCGACCGGGCGACGAGCGGGCCGGCGACGCGCGTGCCGTGGCCGAGCACCTGCGCCGGCTGGCAGAGCGCCCGTCGACCGACTGAGGCGGTCGTCGGTCCGAGGAGGCCCGTGCGGCGCTGGGGGCCGCACCGGCGTGGCTGGTGGGGTCATTGGGTTCAACGGGGCAGATGAGACCGCTCAGGGCCCTGGACAGGGCGGGCCGGGCAGCCTCACCATCGCGGTATGGGATAGCAGCGCCGCCGCGCGGGAGGTGCCAATGGTCACCCGTCCGGTCCAGCAGCCGTCAGTCGTCGCCCGACCGCGCGTCGCGCATCCGGCGGGGCTCCCCGCCGATCCACATTCCATCGGTCTACCCGGCGCGCCGCGTCCGGCCGGCCTCGCCGGTGACGTGCACGCCCTCGGCCGGGCCGTCGCCGTCGCCAGCACCGAGCCGCGCTGGCGCGAAGAGGTTCTCCTTCGGCTGCGGCCGGTGCGCCAGGGCTTCGCCGAGCACGTCCGGGACACCGAAGGCCCCACCGGCCTCTACCGGGAGTTGCTCACCCAGTCGCCCCGACTGGACCACGGGGTGCGGCTGCTGACCCGGGAGCACGTGGCGATCGTCGCCGCGATCCTGGCGGTTCAGCAGATCGCCGAGCGGCCCGAGACGCGCCCCGATGAGTTGCGACACCGGGCCGGACACCTGCTGCGGCGGTTGGCCCGGCACCGGCGGCGCGGCGCGGACCTGCTCTGGGAGGCGTACCAGACGGATCTGGGTGGCGAGACCTGACCTCAGGTCGGGAACCGGTAGGTCGGCGGAGGCGTCGAACCGTACATGAAACGGCCTGCCCTGCTGCTCGTACTCCCGGTGCTGCTGATGGCGGGCTGCGCCGCGACCGACGCCGGTCCGGCCGGCGGCCCGCCCAGCCCGACGCACGGGGCGAAGGCGTTCGACCAGCGGGCCGCCCAGGTCGCCGAGGCGTGGCGGCCCGGCCCCGACTGGCGCACGGGCTACGTGCCGTTGGAGGGACCGACGGTGCTCACCGGTGACCCGGGCTTCACCCCCGAGACCGAGGCGGCCTTCCGGGCCGGGTGGTACCGCGCGCAGGTCGGAATTCCGCCCACCCGGGTCGGCGCCGAGATCCAGTTCCCGGACGGGCGGTTGACGCTGCCGTTGGTCAGTGCCGCCGAGGCGTACCGGCAGCTCGACCAGGGTGACCCGCTGCCCTGCCCGGGGCGGCCGAAGCGGCCCGGCCTGCCCACCCCCGGCGGCCCCACTGTCGAGCCGGGGCCCGACGGGTGGACCACGAGCAGCACGCAGACCGCCTGTCTCCCGCTCACCGTCACCGCTGTCACGTTCGGCGCCGTGCCGGTGCGCACGAGCCGGGGCGTGGCACAGGTCCCGGCCTGGCTGTTCACCATCAAGGAGCTGGCCACCCCGGTGGTCCGGCTCGCCGTCGCGCCGACGGCGGTCACCCCCGTCCCCGAGCCGACCACGCCGGCCCGGCCGCTGCCGGACGGGTTGGTGGCGGCTCAGGACCTGGCCGCCGTCGACGACGCCCGGCTGACAGTGCGCCTCGGCGTCGGCGCGTGCGACACCGGGATCACGCCGTTGGTGTGGGAACGGCCGGACGTCGTGGTGGTCGGTGGCGGCGTCACCCGGGCCACCGGCGAATGTATCGCCCTGCTGAAACTGGAGCCGGTCACCGTGACCCTCGCGGCGCCGCTGGGCAGCCGGCCGGTGCTGGACGTCTTCACCGGTGCCCCGCTGTCGATCGGACCGCGCTGACTCGGCTCAGAGGATGCTGGGCACGTCGGTGCTGATCGGCACCGGCAACACGGTGGGCCGGTCGGCGCGTAGCCCGGCGGAGAGCGCCGCGCCGAGCTGATCGGGGGTCTCCACCACCTGCGTGGCACAGCCGTAGCCGGCCGCGATCGCGATGACGTCCAACCCCGGCAGGTCCAGGCCGGGCACCCCGGGAGTGTGCTTCAGCTCGGCGAACGCCTTGAGGATCGCGTACTGCTGGTTGACCGGGACGACGACCACCACCGGCAGTGCCAGGCGCGCGGCCGTCCAGAGCGCCTGCACCGAGTAGTGGAAGGAACCGTCGCCGATCACCGCCACCACCGGGCGACCGCGCCCGGTGTCCCGCTCGGCCAGTGCGATGCCGATCGCCGCCGGCAGGCCGTAGCCGAGGCCGCCGCTGGCCATCGTGAAGTACGACGCCGGGCGGGTGATCCGTAGCTGACGACGCAGCGCGGACAGATTGGATGGTGACTCCTGGATCAGCACGCCGTCGGTCGGCCAGTGCGCGGCCAGCGCGGCGAACAGGGCGTCGGCGCTCAGTGGGGTGCCGACCTCCGGCGGTGGCAGTGCGTCCCGTCGGGTGGGTGCCGGCCTGTCGCTCGGCGGCACCCCTTCGACCAGCGCGGCCAGGGCCAGCCCCGGGTCGCTGAGCAGGCTGTCGCCGACCGGGGCTCGCGCGGCCTCGTCGGGGTCGTCAGTGATGTGCAGCAGCCGGGCGCCGTCGGGCAGGTGCCCGCCCGGCACGTACGGGTAGTAGCGGAACACCGGAGCGCCGACAACCAGCACCGTGTCGTGCCCGCGCAGCGCCTCGGCGAGCGGACCGATCGCGTACGGCAGCACGCCGCGGAAGTGCGGGTGGTCCTCGGGGAACACCGCCCGCTCGGTGGCGGGAGCCGACCAGACCGGCGCGGCGAGCCGCTCCGCCAGCGCGATCGCGGTCGCCCAGCTCGCTGAGCGGTCCACCCCCGGCCCGTACACGAGCACCGGGTTGCGGCTGCCGGCCAGCACCCGGACGAACTCCTCCAACCGCTGGGGGTCGGGCGCGAACCGGGTGGCCACCGTTCGCGGCGCGGGGGGCGGGTCGGCTGGCTGGGCCCAGTCGTCCATCGGCAGGGAGAGGAAGACCGGCCCGGCCGGTGGCTGCACCGCCGTCGCGTACGCCCGCAGCATCGCCGCGGGGATGTCCTGCGCCCGGGCCGGCTCGTAGGCCCACTTCACGTAGGGCTGCGGAAGCTCGGTGGGTCGGCGGCTGGCCAGCCGGGGTTCCAGGAGCAGCATCTCCCGGGTCTGCTGGCCGGCGGTGACGATCAGCGGGGTCTTGTTGTGCCAGGCGGTGACCAGGTTGCCCATGCCGTTGCCGGTGCCCGGTGCGGTGTGCAGGTTGACGTGGGCGGGCACTCCGCTGGCCTGGGCGTAGCCGTCGGCCATCGCGACGGCCGTCGCCTCGTGCAGCGCGTGGACGTAGTGGAAGTCGGCGGGGAAGTCCTGCAGGAACGGTTCCTCGGTGGAGCCGGGGTTGCCGAAGACAGTGGTCATACCGAGGGTGCGGAGCACGTCGTACGTCGCGTCCCGGACAGTTGCCATCGCCACCCGCCTCCGTGTCGCGGGCAGGGGCGTCCGCGGTCGCCCTCCCGATCAGCCGAATCTATCGGGATGTGACGGACCTTTCGGGCGTTTCTCGGCCGTCGGTGGCCCCGATCGGTCGATCACCGGGAGCTCCGCCGTCGGGTGCGTCGGCCCTTCGTCTTAACTGTCCGATCACCCGCCGGTCAGACCTTAGCCAGCACCCAGCACGCAGGCTATGGTGCCAGGCATGGCGTTGACAGGGCGGCTGAACCCGATGCGGCGGGCGGATCCGGTCGATGACCGGCCCCCGGCGCGGGCTCACGGTTGACGGGTGTGTGGCATGCAGGGAGAGGGCCAGGCGATCGGCGGACGAGCGATGGAGTCGATGACCGGGCGGCTGCTGGTCGCGACTCCGGCGCTCAAGGACCCGAACTTCGACCGTACGGTCGTGCTGCTGGTCGCCCACGAGCCGGGCGGCGCGCTCGGCGTGGTGCTGAACCGGGCCACCGAGGTGCCGGTGGCCGAGGTGCTCGGTGACTGGAGCGACCTGGCCCGCCACCCGGCGGTGCTCTTCGAGGGTGGCCCGGTGCAGCCCGACTCGGCCATCTGCCTCGCTCGGATGCGGCACCCGATGCGCCGGGTGAAGGGCTTCCACCAGGTTTCCGGGGCGGTCGGCACCATCGACCTCTCGGTCGACCCGGAGCGCCTGCGGGAGAGCATCGGCGGCATCCGGGTCTTCGCCGGCTACTCCGGCTGGGGCAGCGGCCAGTTGGAGCAGGAGATCGCCGACGGGTCCTGGTTCGTGCTGGACGGGCTCCCCGGGGACGCCTTCGTCGACAGGCCCGACGACCTGTGGCCGATGGTGCTGCGCCGGCAGGGCGGGATGATGGCCGCCGTCGCGCACTTCCCGCCGGACGTGGCGCTCAACTGACCCGCTCGGCGGGGGACCCCGCGAGATGACCATGCGGGCCCGTCTGTGTATAGTTTCCCAGTGCCCGGGCGACCGGGATGACAGCAAGGGGCCGTGGCGCAGCTGGTAGCGCACCACACTGGCAGTGTGGGGGTCAGGGGTTCGAGTCCCCTCGGCTCCACCCTTGAGAAACGCCCTGGTCGGGATAATCCGACCAGGGCGTTTTGCTGCGTCAGGAGGTGGCCGGTGCTGGCTGGAGCGTTCATCTCGGTGGTCTACGCATTCCTCGGATGGCTCGTCGCGTTCACCGCCAGGGCGTCGGTGCGGCCGTCGGTCGACATGTACCGCAGCCCCGGGGTGCGGACCACCATGACCATGAAATCGATCGAGCACTGGTACGCGGCACACCGCCGGGTCGAGCGCCCCTTCTATCGGACCGGGATGCTGTTGGCCGTCGCGTCTCCGCTGCCGGTCATCCTCGGCGCCGCATTCGGGGACCCGCCGGTGATCGCGGCGGTCCTGGTGCTCGCCGTGCTGGTAGTGCCCTACCTGCTCTACCTGGGCCATGTCGGCAACCGTGCCGCGCACGCTGTGGACGACGAGTCGTGAGTCGGCCGGCCACCCGGACAGTGGCGGCCAGGGCGTCGTCGAAGCCGCGGCTACCGAACGATCGGTGACCACTCCCGCTGGCTGGCGATCGTCACCCCGGGGGTCCGGTAGTAGGGGTCCTCGGCGACCACGGCGGCGAACGCTTCGGCGTCCGGGACGTCGAAGATCAGCAGTGCTCCGGAGTCGTCGGCGAACGGCCCGGCCATGACCAGCCGGCCTTCCTGGTGCAGGGCCTGGAGACGCTCCCGGTGCGCCGGCCGGGCCGCGAGCCGGTCGGGTTCGTCGCCGAAGGACAGCTCCAAGATGAACACCGGTTCCTCCTCATCGGGGCGATCTTCCGAATCACCCTAGTCGATCCGCCGAACCGCCTCGGCACGCAGAACGCCCCGACCGGATGACCCGGTCGGGGCGTTGGCGACTAGATGTTCGGTATGGGCTGAATCAGCCCTGGCGGCTCTTCCACTGCGGGTTGGCGCGGTTCACCACGACCACCCGGCCGCGACGGCGGACCACCACCGAACCCGGCTTCTGCTTCAGCGCACGCAACGAGCTACGTACCTTCATGTCTGCCTCCTCGGTGCTAGCGGTTCCGAGTATCGAAACGCCGCACCTACCCGCGGGATTCCCGGCCGGTCAGCGTCGAACCTTTGCCGTCTCCGGGCCGTACCAGTGGGCGGAGGTCATCCTCATGCCCGTACGCCGGCTCCTCGCCACGGTGCTGGTCGCTGCCGCGACAGTGCCCCTGGCCGCCACACCCGCCGCCGCCCACGGCGCCCCGACCGACCCGATCAGTCGCGCGGCGGCCTGTGGCCCCGAGGGTCGGTACGCGGCCACCAGCGCCTGCCGGGCGGCGGTCAGGGCCGGCGCGGCGGTCCGCGAATGGGACAACGTGCGTGTTTCCACTGTAAACGGGCGAGATCGGGAACGGATTCCGAACGGTGAGCTGTGCAGCGGCGGACTGTCCGCGTACCGGGGACTGGACCTGCCCCGCACCGACTGGCCCAGCACCACGCTGACCACCGGCGCGGCGTTCACCTTCCGGTACCGGACCACCATCGAACACCGGGGCACCTTCCGGCTCTACGTCACCACGCCCGACTACGACCCCCGCAAGAAGCTGACCTGGGCGGATCTGGAGTCGCGCCCGTTTCTGACGCTGACCGACCCGCCGGTGCGGGCCGGGGCGTACCAGTTGGCGGGCCGGTTGCCGGCGGGCCGCAGCGGCCGACACCTGATCTACACGATCTGGCAGAACTCCAACACGCCGGACACCTACTACTCCTGCTCGGACGTGGTGTTCCGTGGCGCCAAGGCCACCGGTGCCACGGCCACCGCCACCCCGGCGAAGGCCGGCGCGACGAAGAGCGCGGCGGCTGCTCCGCGTACCGCGGCGAGTGGGCCGGCCGCCACCGAGACGGCGGTGGCGGCGGCGGCCGACCCGGGCGTGCCGGTGGCGTCGGTGACCAACCTCGGCGGCCGGTGGCCGGTGCTGGCCGGCGCCGCCGCCGTGCTGCTCCTGGCGCTGCTGCTGATCGGTGCCGGACGGCGACGTCGCAGCGCCGCCGCACCGGTGGGCCGGCAGTGCGAGGTGCGCAACCACCGGGCCGGGCGGCGCCGGATCTGGTGATCGGACCCGCCCGGGACCCGGCGGCGTTCAGCCCAGGTGGCGTTCGATCTCGGCCAACTCGTCGGCAGTGAAGTCGAGGTTGTCCAGCGCGGCGATGTTCGTCTCCAACTGCTCGACGCTGCTCGCCCCGATGATCAGGCTGGTCATCCGCGGGTCGCGCAGCGCCCAGGCCAACGCGAGTTGGGCGAGGGACTGGCCGCGCCGCTCGGCGACCGCGCCGAGCCCACGGATGGTCGCCATCTTCTCCTCGCTGAGGTCGCTCTCGTTGAGGAAGACGCTGGTGCGGACCCGCGAGTCGGCCGGGATGCCGCCCAGGTAGCGGTCGGTCAGCAGGCCCTGGGCCAGCGGGCTGTACGCGATGCAGCCCGCACCCACCTGCTCCAGCGTGTCGAGCAGGCCGTCGGACTCGGTCCAGCGGTTGAGCATCGAGTACGACGGCTGGTTGATCAGCAACGGCGTGCCCAGCTCGCGCAGGATCGCGGCGGCCCGCGCGGTCTGCTCCGAGTTGTAGTTCGAGATGCCGACGTAGAGCGCCTTGCCGGAGCGGACGATGGCGTCGAGCGCCCCCATCGTCTCCTCCAGTGGGGTGTCCGGGTCGAACCGGTGCGAGTAGAAGATGTCGACGTAGTCCAGCCCCATCCGGCCCAGCGACTGGTCCAGCGACGAGATCAGGTTCTTGCGCGAGCCCCATTCGCCGTACGGGCCGGGCCACATCAGGTACCCGGCCTTGCTGGAGATGACCAACTCGTCCCGGTACGGCTTCAGGTCGGTGGCGAGCATCCGGCCGAAGTTCTCCTCCGCCGAACCGGGCGGCGGGCCGTAGTTGTTGGCCAGGTCGAAGTGGGTGACACCCAGGTCGAAGGCGCGGCGCACGATGTCGCGCTGCCGTTCGAACGGGCGGTCCGGACCGAAGTTGTGCCACAGCCCGAGCGAGACGGCAGGCAGTCGCAGGCCACTGCGTCCGCTGCGCCGGTAGGTCATGGTGTCGTAGCGGTCATCCGCAGCGAGGTAAGTCACGATCATGAGCCTAGCTCCGGCCCAGCGTGGCGCGGATCGGGCGTGGAAACCGGGACATCGGGGTAGTTTCGACGCCATGCGTTTCATTGCGCTCGACACCCCCAAACCGCTGTCCAAGATCGGGTTGGGCACCTGGCAGTTCGGCTCCCGGGAATGGGGGTACGGCCCGGACTTCGAGCAGCAGGCGGCGCAGATCGTCCGGCGGGCCGTCGAGCTGGGCGTGACGGTCTTCGACAGCGCGGAGGTCTACGGCTTCGGGCGCAGCGAACGCATCCTCGGCGCGGCCCTCGGCGACGACCGGCCGAAGGTGGTGGTCGCCAGCAAGATCCTGCCGGTGCTGCCGGTGGCCGCCGTGGTGCAGCAGCGCGCTGTCGCCTCGGCGGCCCGGCTCGGCGTCACCAGCATCGACCTCTACCAGGTGCACCAGCCCAACCCGCTTGTCGCCGACCACACCACGATGCGCGGCATGCGCACCCTCCAGGACGTCGGGCTGGTCGGCGAGGTCGGTGTGAGCAACTACGGGCTGCGCCGCTGGCAGGTCGCCGAAGCGGCGCTCGGCCGGCGGGTGCTCAGCAACCAGGTCCGCTACAGCATGCTGGACCGCGCACCCGAGCAGGACCTGCTGCCGTACGCGCGGCAGGCCGGTCGGGTGGTCATCGCGTACAGCCCGCTGGCGCAGGGCTTCCTCTCCGGCCGCTACGACGCCAAGAACCCGCCGACCGGCGCGGTCCGGCGCGCCAACCCGTACTTCCTTCCGGAGAACCTGGAGCGCGGCGCGGCCCTGATCGACACAGTGCGCCAGGTCGCCGACGCCCACGACTCCACCCCCAGTCAGATCGCGCTGGCCTACCTGCTGCGCCACCCGAACGTGCTCGCCATCCCCGGGGCGTCCGGGGTCGAGCAGATGGAACGCAACGCCGCCGCCGCCGACATCGACCTCGCCGACGACGAGTACACGGCGCTGGCCGAGGCCGCTAAACGCTTCCGCCCGATCACCGGACTCGCCGCGATGCCGGCGATGCTGCGTGCCCGGTTCGGCAAACCAACCGGAAAGTGAGCACAGTGGACGACATCACCGCGCTGATCCTGGACGACCACGCCGCCTTCCGGCGCGGCTTCGCCCGCCTCGACGACGCCCGCGACGAGCAGGAGATGCTCGCCATCTGGGACGCCCTCGCCCTGCACCTGGACATCCACGCCGAGGCGGAGGAGGCGATCCTCTACCCGCACCTGGTCAAGCACGGCGACGACGGCGAGGACGAGACCGCCGACGCGATCGGCGACCACAACAAGATCCGCGATGCCATCGCCGAGGCGAAACTGCACCCGGTCGGCTCGGACCAGTGGTGGGAGGCGGTCGGCAACGCCCGCCGGGAGAACAGCGAACACCTCGCCGAAGAGGAAGACGAGGCGCTGCCCGACTTCCGCCGGCACGCCAGCACCGAACTCCGCGCCGAACTGGGCCAACGCTGGCTCACCTTCTACGGCGAACACAAGAACGGCCGCAACCTCCCGTTCCGCGACAAGGACCCACAGCAGTACGTCGCCGACCACCGCTGACATCTCCCCGGCGCGGGGGAGTCGCCGGGACCGGTCCGGGCCGCAGAATGACGAGGTGACCCTCCGAGCGGCACTGGCCCCGCTGGTCGCCGGCACCACCTGGCGACGCGGCGTGTTCCTGCTGCTCGGCGGCGTGCTGGCGCTGCCGTACGGGCTGCTCGCGGTGACCTTCGCCCAACTGCTCGCCGACTCGGAGATCCCCCGCTCACTGTCGTACGCGCTGCTGTTGATCGCGGCGCTGATCGCCGTGGTGCCGCTGCTCCTGGACGGGAGCCGGGCACTGGAGATCGCCGCCGTGCGGGCTCTGCTCGGCGTCGACCTGCCCGAGCCGGAGCTGGGGCACCACGGCGACCGGGAGACCCGGCTGCGCAGCGCGCTCTGGATCGCCACCCACCTCATCGTCGGCGCCGTGGTGATGATCGCGCTGTTCAGCGCCCTGCCGATGGCGCTGGCGTTCATCGCCCAACAGTTCGGCATCGGCACCGAGCTGACCAGCAAGGAACAGTTCGGGCCACTGGACGGGCAGGACAGCGGCTGGCTGACAGTGGCCGGGGTGCTCCTGCTGGTCGGCCTCGGCTACGCCGTCGCCGGGCTCGGCGCGCTCGCCGGATCCATGGCCCCGGTGCTGCTCGGCCCGGCTCAGGCGGAGCGGATCGCCGCCCTCGAAGCACGGGCCGCCCGGCTCGCCGAACGCAACCGGCTGGCCCGGGAGCTGCACGACTCGGTCGGTCACGCGCTGACAGTCGCCACCCTCCAGGCCGGAGCCGCCCGCGAGGTCCTCGACACCGACCCCGAATTCGTCCGGCGGGCGCTCACCGCCATCGAGGACGTCGGACGGACCGCCATGGACGACCTCGACCACGTGCTCGGACTGCTCCGGGAGAACGGACGCGACAGGCCCGTTGTGGCGCCGCAGCGTACCCTCGCCGACCTGGACCGGTTGGTCACCGACGCCCGCGCGGCCGGCCTGACCGTGCACGCGCAACGCGCCGGCGACCCGACCCGGCTGCCCGCTGTGGTCTCCCGGGAGGGCTACCGGATCGTCCAGGAAGGACTGACCAACGCGGCCCGGCACGGCCACGGTCCGGTGACGGTACGCCTGGACCTGCACAGCGACGCGCTGGAGCTGGAACTGGTCAACGCGGTGCGCCGCCCCGACCGGGCCCAACGGGCGCGGGGCGGTCGAGGCCTGGACGGCATGCGGGAGCGGGTGCTGCTGCTCGGCGGCCGGCTCACAGTGGGCCCCGACGGCGACCGGTGGCTGATCCGGGCCCGCCTGCCGTACGAGGAGACGACATGACGACCGGAGTGCTGATCGTCGACGACGACGAGCTGATCCGGGTGGGGCTGCGGGCCATCATCGACGCCCAACCCGACCTGCACGTGCTCGCCGAGGCTGCCGACGGCGCCGAGGTGCCGCCGCTGGTCGCCCGGCACCGGCCCGACGTGGTGCTGATGGACGTGCGGATGCCCGGCATCGACGGTATCCAGGCCACCCGGCACCTGCTGGCCACCTCCGCCGACCCGCCCCGGGTGCTGGTGGTCACCACCTTCGCCAACGACGAGTACGTCTACGAGGCGCTACGCGCCGGCGCCTCGGGGTTCCTGCTCAAACGGGCCCGGCCCGCCGAGGTGGTGGAGGCCGTCCGGGTGGTCGCTGCCGGCGAGTCACTGCTCTTCCCGGCCGCGATCCGCCAACTGGTCGGGGCGTACGGGCCGGCGGGCGGCGACCGGTTGACCGCCGCCCGGCTCACCGAACGGGAGGCCGAGGTGCTGCGGTTGATGACCACCGGCCGGTCCAACCCGGAGATCGCCGCGCACCTGGTGGTAGGGGTGGAGACGGTCAAGACGCACGTCGGCAACGTGCTGGCCAAGCTGGGCGTCCGCGACCGCACGCAGGCCGTCATCGCCGCGTACGAGTCCGGCTTCGTCACCCCGTCGGGCTGATCGGTCCCCCCACCGGGGGAGTGGGTTCACCGCCGGCCGGGAGGGAATCCGGTGGCTGTCCGTCGAGGCTGAGACCATGACAACGATCACTGCCTCCCCGTCCCGTACCGGCTCCCGCTGGCCGGACCGGCTCGCCCCACTGGCCGCCGGTTGGCTCGGCCTGTGGGGCGTCCTCGCCCTGATCGGCACGCTCACCGGCGCCGGCTACCCGTTCGGCCCGAACGACCCCCACGGCGGCGACGTCAGCCTGCTGCGCCTCGTGCCGGTCGAGGTGGCCACCCCGCTCTTCGCCGGCGTACTGCTCGCCGCCGCCGTGGCCGCCCTGGCCATGAGCCGTCCGGGGGCGCGCCCACCCGGCCCGCTGCGGGCGCTGCTCGCCGGCTACGGCTGGGCTGTCGCGTTCGTGCTCGTCCTGGTCGTGCCGGACGTCCGGGTGCTGGTCGTCCTCGGCTACCTGCCGATACTGATCGTCGGTGCGCCGTTCGGGTGGCCGCCGGTCGACTACGCCGACATCTTCACCTGGGCGCTGTTCGGCCGGTTCGCGGCGCTGGCCGGCGGGCTGCTGCTGGCCGGTGCGGTGCTCGCCTGGCAGCGGCGCACCGCCGCGGCTTGCGTGGGCTGCGGCCGCAACCACACCGACCGAGGGTGGACCACCCCGGCCGCCGCCACCCGCTGGGGCCGGTGGGCCGCCGGCATCGCCGCCGTCATCCCGTTCACGTACGCGCTGACCCGGTTCGCCTGGGCGGCCGGCATCCCGCTCGGCATCTCCCGCGAGTTCCTGACCGAGATGCAGGACACCGGGCTGGTCTGGGCCGGGTTCGGGTTGGCCGCGTTCGCCACCGTCGGCGCGGTCCTCACCCTCGGCCTGGTCCAGGGCTGGGGCGAGCGGTTCCCACGCTGGATGCTCGGGCTCGCCGGCCGCCGGGTGCCGGTGAAGCTGGCTGTGGTGCCCGCCACAGTGGTCGCTATCTCCGTTACCGCGGCCTCGCTGGGGCTGCTCAGCAACCCGAAGTTCTGGGAACTCACCGGCGGGTTGAGCATCACCGGGGCGCCGATGCTGCTCTGGCCGGTCTGGGGCGTGGCGCTCGGCGCGGCCACGTACGCATACCACCTGCGCCGCCGTGGAGCCTGCCGGCGCTGCGGTCGGGGTTGAGCGGGAGTGGGGGTGCTCCCTGATGCCGGGGCACCCCTGCGGATGTGAGCTAGCGTGGGTTGGGTGACTGCGCCTACCCCGGTAATCCCGGTTCCACCGGCCGACCTGCCCGGCACGCTCGGCGCGCTACGGGCGGCCGGTCACCAGTACCGCACCGTCAAGCAGGAACTCCGCGACAACCTCCTCGCCCGGATGCGCTCCGGCGAGACCCGTTTCCCCGGCATCGTCGGCTACGACGACAGCGTGCTGCCCGAGGTCGAGCGGGCACTGCTCGCCGGGCACGACATGGTGCTGCTCGGTGAGCGCGGCCAGGGCAAGACCCGGCTGATCCGCTCGCTGGGCGCGTTGCTCGACGAGTGGACCCCCGTTCTGCCCGGCTCGGTGCTCAACGAGCACCCGATGCACCCGCTCACCCCGGCGTCCCGCGCCCAGGTGGCCGAGGCCGGTGACGACCTGCCGATCGGTTGGCTGCACCGCTCGATGCGGTACGGCGAGAAGTTGGCCACCCCGGACACCAGCGTCGGCGACCTGATCGGTGACGTCGACCCGATCCGCATCGCCCAGGGCCGTACTCTCGGCGACCCGGAGACCATCCACTTCGGGTTGGTGCCGCGCACCAACCGAGGCATCTTCGCCGTCAACGAGCTACCCGACCTGGCCGAGCGCATCCAGGTGGCGCTGCTCAACGTGCTGGAGGAGCGGGACATCCAGGTTCGCGGCTACCAGCTGCGTCTGCCACTGGACCTGCTCCTGGTGGCCAGCGCCAACCCGGAGGACTACACCAACCGGGGCCGGATCATCACACCGCTCAAGGACCGGTTCGGCGCGGAGATCCGCACCCACTACCCGGTCGACCTGGAGTTGGAGCTGGCGCTGATCCGCCAGGAGGCCGACCTGGTCGCCGAGGTGCCGGAGCACGTGCTGGAGGTGCTGGCGCGTTTCGCCCGCGCCGTGCGGGAGTCGCCGTCGGTGGACCCGCGCTCCGGTGTCTCCGCCCGATTCGCCATCGCCGCCGCCGAGACGGTCGCCGGTGCCGCGCTGCGCCGTGCCGGTCTGCTCGCCGCCTCCGACACCCCGGACGGACGCCCCGAGGCCGCCGTCGCCCGCGTCGGTGACGCGGTGTCGGTGACCAGCACGTTGCGTGGCAAGGTCGAGTTCGAGAGCGGCGAGGAGGGCCGGGAGATCGAGATCCTCGCGCACCTGCTCCGTACCGCGACGGCCGAGACGTTCCGGGCCCACCTGGCCGGGCTGGACCTGTCCGGGTTCACCGCACTGGTCGAGGACGGCGCCGCGATCGAGACCGGCGAGTTGGTCAGCGCCGCCGAGCTGCTGCGCCAGGTCGGCACCGTACCCGGGTTGGCGAAGGTTCTGGACCGGCTCGACCTGGGCGACGCACCCACCTCCGAGGAGGCTGCTGCCGCCGTCGAGTTCGTGTTGGAGGGGCTGCACCTGACCCGCCGGCTCGGCAAGGACGTCACCGACACGGGGCGCACCGTCTACGGCGGCCGGGGCTGACAGTGGCCGGCAACCGGTTCCGTTACGGGCAGTGGAACGGCGGGCCCGACCCGCTCGCACCCCCGTACGACGTGCGCGAGGCGGTGGACGCGGTCGGTGCCGAGGTGCTGGCCGGCGGCAGCCTGCGGGAGGCGCTGCGTGACCTGCTGCGCCGTGGCCCGCAGGGGCGGGGTGGCCTGGACGACCTGGCCGCCCGGGCTCGGCGGCTGCGCCGGGAGGCGCTGCGCAGGGGCGACCTGGACGGGGCGGTGACCCGGGCCCAGGCCCTGCTCGACCAGGCCCTCGCCGCCGAGCGGGACGAGCTGCGGGGTCGCGACGACGACGCCGCGCGGTTCGCCGAGGCGGTGCTGGACAATCTGCCGCGCTCGACGGCGCGGGCGGTGGAGGAGCTGTCCGGCTACCAGTGGGCCAGCGACGACGCGCGCCGCTCGTACCAGCAGATCCTCGACCAGCTCCGCGACGACGTGCTCGGCCAGCGCTTCGCCGGGCTGCGTGACGCGGTGCGCGCCTCCGCCGACCCGGCCGCCCAGCAGCGGCTCGCCGAGATGATGGGTGACCTGAACGACCTGCTCGCCCGGCATGGTCGCGCGGAGGACACCACCGACGCGTTCGCCGAGTTCATGCGCCGACATGGCGACTTCTTCCCGGAGAAGCCGGAGAACGTCGACGAGTTGATCGACGTGTTGGCCCGCCGGGCGGCGGCCGGTGAGCGGCTGATGAACTCGCTCTCCGAGCGGCAGCGCGCCGAGTTGGCCGGCCTCATGCAGCAGTCGCTCGGCGACCGCCTGGCGGGGGAGTTGTCAGCGCTCGACGCGAACCTGCGGGCGCTGCGACCCGATCTGCGCTGGGGGAGGGGTGAGCGGGTCCGCGGCGACCAGCCGTTGGACTACGCCGACGCGGCCGGCGCGCTGGGTGAGATCGGCGACCTGGACGACCTGCTGGACCAACTCGACCAGGAACACCCGGGGGCGACCCTCGACGACGTGGACGTCGACGCGGTGGCGCGCACGCTGGGCCGGGACGCGGCAGACGACGTTCGCCGGCTGCGCGATCTGGAGCGGGAACTGCGCCGCCAGGGTTGGGTGAGCCGGGACGCCGAGGGGCTCACACTGAGCCCGAAGGCGCTGCGCCGGCTCGGCGGGACCGCGCTGCGGCAGGTCTTCGCGGAGCTGACCGCCGGGCCGCGCGGCCAGCACGACCTGCGCTCGGCCGGTGCGGCGGGCGAGGTCAGCGGCGCGTCCAGGCCCTGGCAGTACGGCGATGAGCAACCGTTGGACGTGGTCCGGACGTTGACTCGGGCGGTCAGTCGGGCCGGGCCGACGGTCCCGGTGCAGCTCTCGGTGGACGACTTCGAGGTGGTGGAAACCGAGAGGCGTGCCTCGGCCGCAGTGGTGCTCTGCGTCGACCTGTCGTACTCGATGATCTCTCAGGGTCGTTGGGGGCCGATGAAGCAGACGGCGCTGGCGCTGGCACACCTGATGGAGACGCGTTTCCCGCAGGACGCCCTGCAGATCGTGGGCTTCGGCCGGGAGGCGATGACGCTCACCCAGCAGGAGTTGGCGGCAGTGGAGCCGGACATGGAGCAGGGCACCAACCTCCAGCACGCGCTGCGGTTGGCGGGCCGGCACCTGCGCCGGCACCCGGACGCCGAGCCGATCGTGCTGGTGGTCACCGACGGCGAGCCGACCGCGCACCTGGACCCGGACGACGGGGAGGCGCTGTTCCACTGGCCGCCGCTACCGGAGACGATCGAGGCGACGGTCCGCGAGGTGGACCGGTTGAGCCGCTACGGTGCCACGCTCAACCTGTTCATGCTCGGCGACGACCCGGGCCTGCGGCGCTTCGTCGACGCGGTGGCCCGCCGCAGCCGGGGCCGCATGTTCACCCCGGACACCGACGACCTGGGCGAGTACGTGGTCAGCGACTACCTCCGCTCCCGCCAATCCCGCCGCTAACTCCCGCCGCGGCGGGTTGACTGGGGGGATGGAGAGCGGGGGATTGCGGCGGGCCTACGGTGCCCTGTTCGCTGAGGTCGACGCGGGCGGGTTCGGTCCGGCTCCGGAGGGGCAGCTCAGTGCCGAGCAGATCGTCGCGCATCTGGTCGCCAACGACGAGCTGATGATCCAGGCCACCGAGGCGTTGCTGGCCGGGTCACCGTTCGCGTACTACGAGCCGGCGGAGGACATGCACCGCCCGCAGCTCGACGCGCTCGCCGCCGAGCACTGTGGTCTGCGTGGCCTGACCGCGCTGCTGCACGGCACCAGCGACCGGCTGTGCGGGCTGGTCGACCAGCTCGGCCTGGCAGCGGAGACCCCTGTCGAGACGCACCTCCGCGAGGGCTTCGACCTCGTCGTCGACGAGCCACTGCCCTGGTCCCGCACCCTGGACCTGCACACCCGGGTGCACCTGCCGAAGCACCAGTCCCAGTTGCACCTGCTCCGCTCCTGAGCGACGCCGCTCGGAAGGTCGGTGTCGCCGGTCTTGTGCAAGTGAGCGTGATGTCCGTGAGTCCGCCCTCCGCCGATCTTGCACTTTCTGTCCCGACGAAAGCCGCATAAAAGGGCAATTCAACAACAGTAAGTGCAAGATCGCGGGGCGGGGCGGCGGGGCGGGCGGGGCGGGGCCGGGGCGCCGGGGTGGGGCGGGGTCAGGTTTTGGCTGGCTCGGGGCGGGGGTGGAAGGTGCGGCGGTAGGTGGACGGGGCCACGCCGATGCGGTGGTGGAGTTGTTGGCGCAGGGCGGCGGTGGTGCCGAACCCGCAGCGGTGGGCGATCTGGTCGACGGTGAGGTCGGTGGTCTCCAGCAGCAGTCTCGCGTGGTCGGTGCGCTGTTGCAGCAGCCACTGCGCCGGGCTCAGGCCGGTCTCCGACCGGAAGCGTCGGGTGAAGGTGCGCACGCTCATCCGCGCCTGCTCGGCCAGGTCGCGCAGCGCGATCGGCTCGTGCAGCCGCTGCCGCGCCCACTCCCGGGCGCCAGCCGTGCTGGTGTCGGTCGCCTTCGGCACCGGCTGTTCGATGTACTGCGCCTGACCGCCGTCGCGCCACGGTGGCATGACGCAGCGGCGGGCCGCCCGGTTGGCCACCTCGCTGCCGTGGTCGAGGCGGATGACGTGCAGGCAGAGGTCGATGCCGGCGGCGACTCCGGCCGAGGTGAGCACCCGGTCGTCGGCGATGAAGAGCACGCCCGGGTCGAGGTCCACCCGGCCGTGCAGGTGGCGGAACCGCTCGGCGTACGCCCAGTGGGTGGTCGCTCGCCGCCCGTCGAGGAGCCCGGTGGCGGCGAGCACGAACGCTCCGGTGCAGATCGACATGATCCGGGCGCCCCGCTCGTACGCCGCGCGCAGCGCCTCGGTCACCTCCGGCTCGACGGTGCCCGCTGTCAATGCGGTGCCGTCGTGGATGCCCGGGACGATCACCGTGTCGGCGGTGTCGAGCAGGTCCAGCCCGTGGTCGGGGACCACCTGGAAGCCGGCGGTACTGCGCACCGCCCGCCCGCCCGGTGTGCACACCCGGACGTCGTAGAAGGGTGTCCCGTCGGCGGCCCGGGCCGTGCTGAAGACCTGGGACGGCGTGCCGAGGTCCAGACCAACCACCTGGTGCAGGGCGAGGACGGCGATCCGGTGCGGGCCAGCGCTCATGGCCCGATTATTGCGCATGATGGCTTTCCGGCCACTCGTCGAGGTGCGTGGCCCGGCTCAGACTTGTCCCGTGACCACGAACCGCCGTCTGCATCCCGCCTGGCTGGTCGCCGCCGTCGCCTTCGTGGCGCTGGTCGGCGCGGCCGGCTTCCGCGCCACCCCGTCGGTGCTGCTGCACCCGCTGCACGAGGAGTTCGGCTGGCCCCTGGCCACGATCTCCGCGGCCGTCTCGGTCAACCTGCTGCTCTACGGGCTCACCGCGCCGTTCGCGGCCGCCCTGATGGACCGGTTCGGCATCCGCCGGGTGGTCTCGGTGGCCCTGCTGCTGGTCGCCGCGGGCAGCGGGTTGACGGTCTTCATGACCGCCAGCTGGCAGCTCCTGCTCTGCTGGGGTGTGCTGGTGGGGTTGGGCACCGGATCGATGGCGTTGGCGTTCGTGGCCACCGTCACCGGCCGTTGGTTCGTGCACCGCCGGGGCCTGGTCACCGGGGTGCTGACCGCCGGCGGGGCGGCGGGGCAACTGGTCTTCCTGCCACTGATCGCCATCCTGGTACGCGACCACGGCTGGCGTAGCGCCGCACTCGTGGTGGCCGTGGCGGCGCTGGCGGTCGTACCCCTGGTGGTGTGGCTGCTGCGCGAACACCCGGCGGATCTCGGCCTGCCCGCCTACGGGGCGACCGAGGTCGTCGCGGCGCCGCCGGCGACCGGCGGCGCGGCGACCCGGGCGCTCGGCGCGCTGGCCACCGCGGCCCGGACCCGCCCGTTCTGGCTGCTGGCCGGAGGTTTCGCGATCTGCGGGGCGACCACGAACGGCCTGGTCGGTACGCACTTCGTGCCGGCCGCGCACGACCACGGAATGGCCCAGACCACAGCGGCCGGGTTGCTCGCCCTGGTAGGGCTCTTCGACATCGTCGGCACTATCGCCTCCGGCTGGCTCACCGACCGGGTGGACAGCCGGTTGCTGCTCGGCATGTACTACGCGCTGCGCGGGTTGTCCCTGCTGGTGCTGCCGAGCCTCTTCTCCGGCACCGCCGAGCCGAGCATGCTGGTGTTCATCGTCTTCTACGGCCTGGACTGGGTGGCCACCGTGCCGCCGACGGTGGCGCTGTGCCGGGAGTACTTCGGTGGCGCCGGAGCTGTGGTGTTCGGCTGGGTGTTCGCCGCGCACCAACTCGGCGCGGCAATCGCCGCGACCGGCGCGGGGCTGGTCCGGGACCGGCTGGGCGACTACGCGATGGCCTGGTACGTGGCGGGCGCGCTGTCGATCGGCGCCGCCGGGCTGTCGCTGCTGCTGCGCCGCCGACCGGGCCGTCCGGTGCCGGAGGCCGTGCTGGTCGCCGCGGCCGCGCCCAGGGCGTGGAGCTTCCGGGGCTGAACCGTGACGCGTCGGCCGGTCAGCTCACTGTCCACTGCTGGGCCGGCCGGCCGTCGCACTGTCGCTGCCGGATGTCGTCGCCGGCCTCGACGGCATCGTCGTCGGCCTGGGCGCACTTGTTGCTGTGCGCGGCGATGAGCAGCACCGCGCTGGTTCCGGTGCCGCCGAACCGCCACTGCTGGTTGGCCCCACCGTGGCAGGGGAACTGGAGCAGCCGCGCGCCGTCGTCCCCACTGCCACCCTCGACGTCGAGGCACTGCCCGTACGCGGCGTTTGTCAACGACAGCACGCCCGTGCCGGCCGGGCTGATCACCCACTGCTGCTCGGGGGCGCCGGTGCACACTGCCAGCTCGGCCTCGGCCTCCTTGCCGTCACCGTTGAGCCCCAGGCAGAGGCCCGAGGCGGCGCGCAGCGCCCGGGGCCCGGTGGGCGGGGCGGCCGGCGTGCTGGCCGACGGGGTAGGTGACGGCTCGGCCGGTGCGGTCGGGCTCGGCTCGCCGGCCGGCTCGGTGGGCCGCGCCGCGCTGGACGGTGTACCGACCGACGCCGGCACCGACGGTTCGTCGTCACCGTCGAGCAGCCCGGTGGCGAAGACGACCCCCAGGAGTACGCCGACGGTCCCGACCGCCACCGCGACCCGTAGCAGCGGATCGGCCAGCGGCCCGGAGCGCGGTGCCCGGTGACCGCCGTAGACGGTGCCGGCGGGGTCGGGGCGTTCCTCGGGCGCGGACATACGCGCCATCCTCACCCACGACGTCGCGCCGGAGCCAGCCCGGCGGTGGCGAGGCTCAGCGGGTGGGCTGCGGGTCGGTGACGTCGGCGACCGTGGCGTCGAGGGCGGCGATCGCGGTGTCGGCGTCGATCGCGATGGCGAGACCGCGCTCGCCGGCACCGAGGGTGATCTCCCGGCCGCGCAGTCGCTCGTCGGCGACCACCGGCCAGGCCGTGCTCGCGCCGAACGGGGTGATGGTGCCGCGTTCGTAGCCGGTGGCGGCCAGGGCGCCGGCCGCGTCCGGCATGGAGAGCCGGTGCACCCCGAGCAGGGTGCGCAGCTTGGGCCAGGAGATGACCCGGTCGCCGGGGGTGAGCACGAACAGGTGATCGTCTTCACCACGGCGAACCACTATCGTCTTGACCACGTCGGGAACGGCCACGCCCCGGGCGGCGGCGGCCTCCGCGAGACTGCCTACCGCACCGTGGCTGACCAGCCGATACGGCAGTTTGGCGTCGTCCAGGGCGGTGATCGCTGGCGATGGCATGCCCGCCACGGTAACCGTCGGGCCTGCCACCGGACGGGAAACTGCCACCGCCGACATCCCACGGTTTCCAAACGGCGAGCGTAAGGTGATCACATGCGCGCTGAGCGTGTGGATCAACCGATTGACCATGATCAAGCGGTGGACACGCTGCGGCGGTCGTACGCCGCGGTGCCCACTGGCGAGCCTGTCCGGCTGGCCAAACGCACCTCCAACCTGTTCCGTCCCCGGTCCGCTCCCCGGACCCCGGGGCTCGACGTGAGTGGCCTGAACGGCGTGCTGTCGGTCGACCCGGCCGGCCGTACCGCCGACGTGCAGGGCATGTGCACCTACGAGGACCTGGTCGACGCGACGCTGCCGCACGGCCTGATGCCGCTGGTGGTGCCGCAGTTGCGCACCATCACGCTGGGCGGCGCGGTGACCGGCCTCGGGATCGAGTCGACCTCGTTCCGCAACGGCCTGCCGCACGAGTCCGTCCAGGAGTTGGACGTGCTCACCGGGTCCGGCGAGATCATCACCGCCCGACCCGACGGGGAGCACGCCGACCTGTTCACCGCGTTCCCCAACTCGTTGGGCAGCCTCGGGTACGCCACCCGGCTGCGCATCGAACTGCAACCGGTCGGCCGGTACGTGGCGTTGCGCAACGTCCGGTTCACCCAACTGGAGGCGCTGACCGACGCGATCGCTGAGGTGACCGCCACCCGGTCCTGGGCCGGCCAACCGGTGGACGCGATGGACGGGGTGATGTTCAGCCCTGGCGAGTCGTACCTGGTCTTCGCCACGTTCACCGACGGGGCCGACCCGCCCAGCGACTACACCGGTCAGGCCATCTACTACCGGTCGCTGCGCCAGCGCACCCGCGACGTGCTCACCGCGTACGACTATCTGTGGCGCTGGGACACCGACTGGTTCTGGTGCTCGTCGGCGTTCGGCGCGCAGCACCCGGTCGTGCGCAGGTTCTGGCCGGCGCGTTACCGGCGCAGCGACTTCTACCACCGACTGGTCCGGCTGGAGCACCGCCACCAGGTGGCGGCCCGGATCGACCGGCTGCGCGGGCAACCGGCCCGGGAGCGGGTCGTGCAGGACGTGGAGATCCCGCTGGACCGTACCGCCGACTTCCTGCGCTGGTTCGCGGGCGCTGTGGGGATGAACCCGGTGTGGCTGTGTCCGCTGCGACTGCGTGAGCCGGCGGGGCCCGGATCGGCGCGGTCCTGGCCGCTATATCCGCTGCGGCCCGGGCAGGACTACGTCAACATCGGGTTCTGGGGGAGCGTGCCGATCGCGCCGGGCGCCGCCGACGGCGACGTCAACCGCACGATCGAACGCAGGGTGTCGGAGTCGGGCGGGCACAAGTCGCTCTACTCCGACGCGTACTACGACCGGGACGCCTTCGATCGCCTCTATGGCGGCGACACGTGGCGCGCGGTGAAAGACCGCTACGACCCGGACCACCGGCTGACGGGACTGTACGAAAAGGCGGTAGCACGAGCATGAGCCTGACCGACAGAGATCAGGGGGCGGCGAGCGTCCCCGCCACCCCGCCGGCGGGGGGCCGGCACACGGGTCCGACCGTCGCGGATGTCATCCGCGCGGTCACCATGGGGCCGTTGCCGGTGCGGATCACCGGGTACGACGGCAGCGCCGTCGGCCCGTCCGACGCCGGCATCACCCTGGCGATCCATTCCGAGCGTGGGCTGTCGTACCTGCTCACCGCGCCCGGTGACCTGGGCATGGCCCGGGCCTACGTCAGTGGTGACCTGGCGTTGCAGGGCGTGCACCCGGGTGACCCGTACGAGGCGTTGCGGGTGCTCAAGGACGAGCTGCGGTTACGCCCACCGTCGCTGGCCGAGGGGCTGGCGCTGGTCCGTGGGCTGGGCTGGGAGCGGCTGATGCCGCCGCCGGCACCGCCGCAGGAGGCGCAGCCCCGGTGGAAGCGGGTGATGAACGGGCTGCGGCACTCGCGGGTGCGTGACAGCACTGCCATCTCGCACCACTACGACGTCTCCAATGCCTTCTACGAGAAGGTGCTCGGCCCGTCGATGACGTACACCTGCGCGGTTTTCCGGTCTCCGGACGACACGCTGGAGCAGGCCCAGGCGGCGAAGTACGACCTGGTCGCCGGCAAGCTGGCCCTGAAGAAGGGGATGCGGCTGCTGGATGTCGGGTGCGGCTGGGGTGGCATGGTGCGCCACGCCGCCCGCGAGTACGGCGTCAAGGCTCTCGGGGTGACCCTGTCGAAGGCGCAGGCGCAGTGGGCGCAGGCAGCTATCGAGCGGGAGGGGCTGACCGAGCTGGCGGAGGTGCGATACCTCGACTACCGGGACGCGCCGGCCGAGCAGTTCGACGCCATCTCCTCGATCGGGTTGACCGAGCACATCGGGGTGCGCAACTACCCGGCCTACTTCGGGTCGTTGCGCAGCCGGCTGCGGCAGGGCGGGCGACTGCTCAACCACTGCATTACCCGCGCTGACAACCGGGCGCCGCACCGCTCGGGCGCGTTCATCGACAGGTACGTCTTCCCGGACGGTGAGCTGGCCGGTCCGGGCCGGTTGATCAGCGAGGTGCACGACGCCGGGTTCGAGGTGCACCACGAGGAGAACCTGCGGCAGCACTACGCGCTGACGCTGGCCGCCTGGTGCCGCAACCTGGTCGAGAACTGGGACTTCTGCGTCTCGGAGGTGGGCGCGGGCACGGCCCGGGTGTGGGGGCTCTACATGGCCGGGTCGCGGATGGCGTTCGAACGCAACGGCATCCAGCTGCACCAGGTGTTGGCCACCCACAACGGCCCGAACGGCGTGAACGGCTACCCGCTGCGACCGGACTGGTTGCCCTGATCACCTGCTGACCGCCGCCTGAAGCCGCGTCGAAGAAAGTCGGCGCGGCTTCTCGCGAAGCGATTGACAAAGAAGTTTTGTACGTACAAACTGATTTTGCCATGAGAGATGTCCTGTACCTGGAGCAGATCGAGCAGGCCGAAGTCCTGCTCAAGCCGCAGCGCGTCGAGGTGCTGCGGCAACTGGCCGAGCCGCGCACCTGCACCGAGGTCGCGGCCCGACTCGACCAGACGCCACAGCGCGTCTACTACCACGTCAAGCAGCTCGTCGCGGCTGGCCTCGTCGAGCTGGTAAACGAACGCAAGGTCCGCGGCATCACCGAAGGCATCTACCAGGCCGCCGCCCGCTCCTACTGGCTCTCCCCGCGGCTCGTCGGCCGGATCGGCCTGCGCCGGGCCCGCGACGAACTGAGCCTGGGCTACCTGCTCGACCTGATGGAGGAGGTCCAGGCCGACATCGCCGGCCTGGACCGGGCGGCGCCCGAGCTGCCCTCGATCGGAGTCTCCGGCGAGATCCGGGTGCCGGCCGAGCAGCGCCAGCAGTTCCTGCACGACCTGCAAACCGCACTTCAGGACCTGTTCACCCGCTACGGCGGCAGCGAAGGAGATGCCTTCAAGCTGGCCGTCGCCTGCTATCCGAAAGGGAACGACAATGAGTGAGCCGATGAAGGTCCAGGCCCGTCTCTCCGCGCCCGTCGGGCGCGTCCGCCAGGCCCTGACCGACCCGGCCGAGCTGCGTGTCTGGCTGGCCGAGCACGCCGAGGTCGAGCTGCCCCAGCGGTACGAGTTCTGGGGTCGCTACACGCCCGAGGGCGACGCCCCGCACCAGCGGCTCCTGCACGCCGACGACGACACGCTGCGCTTCGGCTGGCTGCTCGACGGCGTGGAGACCACCACCGAGTTCCAGTTGACCGCCGAGGGCACCGACAGCACAGTGCTGACGCTGATCCAGAGCCACTTCGACTTCGCCGAGGCGATGAGCGGTTCCACCATCCGGGGCGTGCTCCAGACGTACTGGGCGCTGTCCATCGCCAACCTGGCCGCCCACGTGGAGGGCAAGCCACTGCTGCCCCGCACCGACTTCACCTCCGCCGACCTGCGCGGTGAGCTGGTCATCGCCGCCCCCGCCGACAAGGTGTGGGAGTCGCTGACCGACTCCGAGCAGGCCAGCGCCTGGTTCGGCTACCCGATCGGCATCGAGCCCTGGGTCGGCGGCCGGTACGCCATGGGCGGCTTCGAGACCGGTTACGCGGCCAAGGTCATCGACCTGGAGCCCGGCCGCCGGATGTCCGTCGACTGGGGGCCGACCGGCGTGACGAGCTGGGAGCTGGCCGAGTCCGGTGGCCGGACCACGCTGACCTTCGTGCAGAGCGGCTTCGACGAGGCCAACCCGCCGTACGGGGCCTGGAGCGGGTCGGTTGCCGGGCTGTTCGAGCTGCGCCGCTTCCACGAGGTGTCGAACTGGCAGCCGATCTGGATCTCCGAGGAGATCCCCGGCCTGGAGCCCGCCCCGGCCAACTGATCTCGACATCCCCGACCGACCTCCACCTTGGACACCACGCCATCGGTGACCAAGGTGGAGGGACCGGGAAACGGGTCCGTCAAACGGCCGGCTGATCGGTAAGGTCGGCCGAGTCAGTGTCGAGTCGGCGGCCGGGGCGGTGCGGGTGGCAGATCCAGAAAATGCAGATCACACAGCCGTCGGGCGTTCGCTGGAAGCGGCAATGCGTCTGTTGGGCCAGGCCGCCGGTCCGTCAACACTGACGGAGTCGACGTCATCACCCGCTGTGCCAACCGGCGAGGGCGAGTTGCGCGGGCGCGGCACCGCCGCCGACGGGTTGGTCGAGGCCGTGGTGGCTGGCTATGGCCGGCTGGAGTCCCTGGAGATCGACCCCCGCCTGCTGCGGCACGGCACCGGTGCCATCGCCGGCCACGTGATCGAGGCAGTGCGCGCCGCCCAGGATGACGAGCTGCGACAGCGCCAGGAGCTGCTCGGCGGCGACATCGACCAGGCGGCGACGCGTCGGCAGTTGGAGGCGGTCGCGGCAGAGGCTTGGCGTGGGCTGGACGGGATGATCGGCGACCTGGACGCGTTGACCCGCCGATTCGACAAGCGGTGACCGGATGACCGACGCGATAGAGGTCGACGTCACCGCGCTGCACTCGGCGGCGCGGACCATCCAGGCCAGCGGTGAGCGGCTCGGCGCGGACGTGCAGCGGTTGCAGGGCACCGTCACCGGTTCGGCCAGTCCCTGGGGTGGCGACGAGGCCGGGACGGTCTTCGGAGCGGCCTACACCGAGGTGCTCCAACACGCTCTCGACGTCTACGCCTCGATGGCCGACCAACTCCTGAGCGTGGCCGACAGGCTTGACGCCGCCGCCGACGCCCACGAGCGCAGCGACCTCGACAGCGCGGCCCTGTTCACGAGACTGGGGCTGCCCGGTGGGCCTACAACTGCCAGCTGAGCTCGCCGAGGCCCTCAACTGGGTGGGCTTCACCTGGCCAGAGGCCGACGAGGAGCTGCTGTACGAGGCCGCCCAGGCGTGGATGTCCTTCGCCGGCACGCTGCGCACGGCGGCCAACGAGGCGAACGCCGGCGCGAGTGTCGTGAGCGCTACCAACCGGGGGCGGGACGTCACCGCCTTCGAGGCGATGTGGCGCGGCGAGGAGGGCCCGACCAGCCGTATCGAGGACGGCGCCGAGGCCGCAGAACTCATCGCCGCCGCGCTGCTCGTGATGGCCGTGATCACGTTGACCCAGAAGGTCCTCACGATCGTCCAGCTCACGATCCTGGTGATCCAGGTTGCCATGGCGCTGGCGGCAGCGGCCCCCACCCTCGGTGGCTCGCTGGCACAGATCCCGATCGCGATCGGCGTGGCCCGGGTCGCGATCCGCCGGATCATCAAGGAAATCGTGCAACGGGTCGTCAACGACATCATTCCGCGACTGCTTCGCCGCGCCAAGACGTTGCTGCGCAGGTTCAACCGCAAGGGCCCGGATCGGCCCCCGGGGCGGCCCGGCGTGCCCGGACCGCTGCGGGAGGTCCGCTACCAGGGCCGGCCGATGCTGGACAAGTACCGGTACGAGACCGCCGGTGACCATCCGGGAAACCCCTTTCGGCCCAGTTCGGTGCGTCGGCTCAGCGAGGCGGAACGGGAGGCGCACCGCGTGTACGTCGACTCGGACGGCATCCTGCGCCAGGCAAAGGACGGCCAGCCCTTCGACACCCGCGCCGCGTCCACCCACTGGACGAGGGACGGCGGCCGGGCCATCTTCGTGATGGATGAGCGAGGCAACATGTACGCCTCGAACTACCAACAGGTTGGCGACTTCCACCACTCCACCCTGGGCAACGGTCAGCCGGTCGCGGCGGCCGGTGAGATCGCGGTCGTCGACGGTAGGGTCCAGTACGTGACTTCCGCCAGCGGGCACTATCAACCCGGCCCCGAGCACATGCGGCAGGTCACCGACGAGCTGAGCCGCAACGGCGTCAAGGACATCCCGCTCTTCGGCTTCGACGGCCGTACCCGGTTGAACTGACCCGTCGGAAAGGTGCATGGAATGGACAGCCGCAACTGGAAGGGCGTCATCAACCAGATCCTGTACGGGTTGATGTTCACCCCTCAGCTCGACGACGATTCCGCCAGCCAGATGGCTGAGGCGATGGTCGAGCGACGCTACTTCGGGGACGGCCCGGCTGTTTATGCGGACGCGATCGTCCAGGCGCAGCAGTACGACGGCCCGCTCATCGACGAGATCGAGACGTCGCACAGCGAGCAGGGGTTCCGCGATTTCCTCCGCCGGCTGGCGGGCGAACTGGACCAGCGCCGGCCCTGGCAGTCAGCCAGCTGACCGGATCGAGCACGATCTTGTGCGTGCGAGCCTCAGGCGATGGCGGCGATGTCACCGTCGTCGAAATAGATTGCCTGGTGGAGCCGGCCGCCGAGGGCGGCAGCGTATCGGGCCACCACATCCTGACCGGAGATCCTGCCCTGCTCGATCTGGGACACCCGGCCCTTGGTCACGCCCATCCGCTCAGCGATCTGCTGCTGGGTGAAGCCGCGAGAGCGTCGCACCTCCGCGAGGCGGTGACCGACGACCTCCGCGAGCAGCTCTTCCTTGCCCGCTTCGACAGCCGCCTCGCCGCCAGCACGCTGCACGTACTCCGCCCGGATGTCCGCCCACCGCACGTGACCACTCACCGCTGTCCCCCCTCCTGCTGTGCACGTTCCTTCAAGTAAATCTCGTACCGCTGCTCGGCGAGCGGGATGGCCTGTCGATACCAGCTCGTCCATTGGCCTGACTTGTCGCCGGCAACCAGCAGAATGCTCGCGCGCCATGGGTCGAAGACGAAGAGGATGCGGACCGTGCCGGGACGCAGCTCCTTCAGGTTGGCTATCGATGACCCGCTGATCGTGTCGACCAGGGGTCGTCCCAGCCCGGGTCCAGCTTCGGAGAGTGCGTCGATGGCCTGGACCACACGGGCGAACGTGGGCTCGTCCAGGCTGTCGATCCAGGCGCGAACCTCGTCGACGACGAAGACATCCCACTCTTCCTGGCTCACGAAACGAGTATACCAATCGCTATACCTACGCGCTGGTAGACGGTTGTCTTGATCCGATGGCGGGATCTGGTGACTTTTCGCTGTTGAGTGGGTACTGGCTGGCGATGTTCTTCATCTTTGGTCTGCGTACCAAGGTCGACCGGTCCGGTGTCGTGCAGCAGGTCTGCCGCCACTGCGGCAACCAGGCCGCGCAGGTGATCACCCGCCGCTCGACGAAATTCACACTCTTCTTCATCCCCCTCATTCCGATCCGCACCCGGTACGCGCAGCAGTGCACGTTCTGCGGGGCGGAGTACGAGATCGCCAAGTCCGACGTCGAGCGCCTCCCGGTCGGCTGATCCGACGATGGAACGCTTCCTCTGCTGGCTGATCGGCCGACCGACGCCCTCGGCCGACGTGGCCGTGCACACCGTTGCCCGCCCGCCCTGCACCCCTGGCCGGCGCAGACGCCGCCGCGCACGCCGTCCGTTGGCCGGCACCGCACTGCCCCGTTCACCGTGGAACCGATCCGCGGGCCGCTGACCAGAGGCGTGAGGATGCTCAGCGCGACAGAGGCCCGGGGTGCACGTTCGGCTCTGGCGGCGTTTCTGGGCGCTGGTTAGGCTTTCGGGGTTTGCCGTGGACCGGCGCCGCCGAGGGTGCACGCACGACGAAAGAGCCGGAGCGACCGTGTCCCGACAGGACGGAAAGCAGGCTGCGGGGACGCTGAATCCCGCCGGCGCGTTCGTCGCGGCCGGGGTCATCCTGCTGGAGGCGGGCTGGCTGTTCGCCGCGTTGCCCGGCGCCGCGCTGGTCAGCGACATCGGCGCGATGCTGGTCGCCGGTTGGGCGACGCTCGCCTGCGTCGGGGTGGCCCGTCGGCATCCGGCGCCGCTGCGCCGGTTCTGGACGATGCTCGCTCTCACCATGGCGCTGGCCGCGATCGGTCGGGCGATCTGGACGGTGCAGCGGCTCGTCGGCGGCGACCTGCCGCACACGCCGGTGGTCGGGGTGGTCTTCACCGCCGGCATCCTCACCGGCACGGCGGCGCTGCTCAGCTCGCCGTCCGCACCGAGGACGGCGGTCGGGCGGGCCCGTACGTTGCTGGACGGGGTGATCGTCGCCCTGGCGCTGGTGCCGATTGGTTGGGTGCTGGTCTTCCGGGGGGTCGCCGCGGCCGAGCTGGCCGACCCGGCGCGGACGCTGGGGCTGCTCTTCCCCATGTTCGACCTGATGCAGCTCACCATCCTGGTCGCGGTCTCCGGGCCGGCCCGGCCGATGTGGCGGCCGATGACAGTCCTTGCGGCGAGCCTCACCCTGCGGGTCGTCGCCGACGTCGTCTACGTGTCGCTGGTCGCCCGCGCCGACTACACCGCCGGTCACCCGATCGACCTGTGCTGGCCGTTGAGCTACCTGCTGATCGGCCTCGCCACCCGCAACCCGCCGCCACCGGACTGCGACGGCACCGACGACACCGCCGAGTCGCCGCTGCCGCCCTGGTGGCGGGTGGCGCTGCCGTACCTGCCGGTGGGCGGGGCGATCATCGCTGTGGTGCTGGCCCGCCGGCCCACCGGGCAGACCCCGCAGCTCGTGTTCGTGACCATGATGGTGTTGCTGGCCGCCCTCGCCGTCCGGCAGGGGCTGGCGGCCAACGAGAACCTCCGCTTGGTGGCCCGGCTGCGCCGGCTCGCGTACGGCGACCAGCTCACCGGGCTGCCCAACCGGCTGTTGTTCAACCGGCGGCTGCGCCTGGCCCTGCGCGACGGGCGGCCGGTGGCGGTGCTGCTGCTCGACCTGGACGGGTTCAAGCAGGTGAACGACCGATTCGGGCACGCCACCGGCGACACCCTGCTGACCGGGCTCGCGGCCCGGATGCACACTGCCGTGAACGGCGACGGCACCATCGCCCGGCTCGGCGGTGACGAGTTCGCCGTGCTGGTCGACGGCGACCGGCCGGTGTCACCCGAACGGCTCGCCGAGCGGCTGCTGGACGCGCTGCGGCCCTCCGACGACGAGGAGGACGTCGGGGTGCACCCGTCGGCGAGCATCGGTATCGCCGAGTACGGCCCGCAGCACGCCTCCCACACCGACCTGCTGCGCGACGCCGACATCGCCATGTACGCGGCCAAGGCGGCCGGGAAGTCCGCGTACCGCACGTGCACTGCGGCGTTGCGCGAGTCGGCCGTCTCCCGCGCCGAATTGATCGCCGACCTGCGCCGCGCTGTCGACGAGGACCAGCTACACCTGGAGTTCCAACCGATCGTCGACCTGACCACCGGCGCGGTTCGCAGCGCCGAGGCGTTGGTGCGCTGGCGGCACCCCCGGCTGGGGATGTTGCCGCCGGCGAAGTTCCTGCCGTTGGCCGAGGAGACCGGGCTGATCCTGCCGATCGACCGCTGGGTGATCCACCAAGCGTGCCGGGCCGCGGCGACCTGGCGGGGCCGGGCGCCGGAGGCCACGGTCGCTGTGAACATCGCCGCCGCGCACCTGCGTCGGCCGGACCTGATCGCCACTGTCACCGCGGCGACCAGCGCCGCCGGGTTGGCACCACGGGCGTTGACACTGGAGTTGACCGAATCGGCGTTGATCGAGGGCACCGAGGCGGTGCTGGAGCGGCTGCACCAGCTCCGGGAGCTTGGCATCCGGATCGCCATCGACGACTTCGGCACCGGCTACTCGTCGCTGAGCTACCTGCACCGCATCCCGGCCACCGAGCTGAAGATCGACAGGTCGTTCGTGGCCCGGCTGGGCACCGACGACCGGGCGTACGCCACGGTGGAGATGGTCACCCGCCTGGCCGGCGCGTTCGACCTGGCTGTGGTCGCCGAGGGGGTGGAGACCGAGCGTCAGCACGAGGCGGTCACCGCGATCGGCTGCCCACGAGGTCAGGGCTATCTGTACGGGCGGCCGGACGCCCCCGCCATGGTGGGCCAGAATCGGAGTTGACTCTCACGTAACGGCAGGCAGGAGCCTGGTTCCCGGAAGGGAGGGGGACCATGGCGTACACGGTGGGTCAGGTCGCGAAGGTGGCCGGCGTGACGGTGCGGACGCTGCACCACTACGACGAGATCGGGTTGCTCTCGCCCAGCGGGCGCACCTCGGCCGGTTACCGCCGCTACGACGACGCGGACCTGCAACGGCTGCAACTCGTCCTGTACTACCGGGAGCTTGGTTTCCCGCTTGAGGAGATCACCGCGATCATCGACGACCCGGCGGCCGATCCGGCCGCGCACCTGCGCCGGCAGCACGAACTGCTGACGGTACGGCTCAAGCGGTTGCAGGAGATGGTCACGGCGATCGAGTTCGCGATGGAGGCGAGCAAGATGAACATCCAACTCACGCCGGAGGAGCGGTTCGAGGTCTTCGGTGACGTCGATCCGGAGGAGCACCAGGCCGAGGCGGAGCGGCGCTGGGGTGACACCGACGCGTACCGGGAGTCGAACCGGCGGGTCTCCCGCTACACCAAGGAAGACTGGCTGCGGAACAAGGCGGAGAACGAGGACTGGGGTCGGCGGATCGTCGCGCTGATGGCCTCGGGTGCGCCGGCGGACAGCCCGGAGGTGATGGAGCTGGCGGAGGAGCACCGGCAGCTCATCAGCCGCTGGTTCTACGAGTGCTCGTACGAGATGCAGACCGGGTTGGCCGACATGTACCTGGCCGACGAGCGGTTCACCGCGTACTACGAGAAGATCGCCGCCGGGCTGGCCACGTATCTGCACGAGGCGATCCACGCCAACGCGATCAGCCGGGCGTGACGGGGTGCGGTCCGGCTAGTCTGGCCGGACCGCACCGCCCGGGGGAGATGACAGTGCAGAAACCGAAGCTGATCGCCGCTGTCGCCGCGCTCGTGGTGGCGGTCGGCGCCGGGGCGTGGGCGCTGGTCGCCACCGGCGACGACGAGGAACCGGACGCGGGTCGCCCGGCGGCGTCGGCGGGCCCGGCCGACCCGGTCGGTGTGCTGAAGGCCGCTGCGGCGAAGGCCGACGAGCAGCCGTACAAGCTGACAGTTGGCACCGGCGGCGCGGACGGCGACGCCACTGTGCTGCTCTGGGACCCGAAGGCGAAGCGTGGTCTGGAGACCACCTCACTGAAGGTGCCTTCCGGTGTGGTGAAGATCGAACGGTTGACCACCGGGCCGGACGTGTACGTGCGGGTCACCGCCCCGGACCGCCGCGTCCCGGTCTGGGACGGCAAGACCTGGTGGCACGTCGGCGCCCCGGGTGACCCGGCGGCCAAGCAGGGCCTGGACAACACCCGGCTGGCCAGCACGCTGGGCGCGCCGACGGGGGTCCGGCTGACCGCGGAGCGGGAGTACGCGGGCACGCTGGACCTGCGCCAGAGCGGCGCGGTGCTGGGCAGCGGCGTCGGCAGTGTGCTCGGCGACCGGGCGGCGGCGGTGCCGTTCACCGCTGCCGTGGACGAGCAGGGCCGGCTGGTCCGCTACCGCATCGAGTTGGCCAGCGAGCAGTCGCAGACCGCCCAGCTCGACCTGACGTACTCGGATTTCGGGCTGCCGGTGTCGGCGGACCCGCCGGCGGCCGACCTGGTGGGCGAGGACCCGCCGGCGAACATTCCCGGCGCCTGAGGTCGGGTCACTCCTCGACCGCCCCGTCGACCGGGGTGACCAGGAAGTCGTAGACGGTGCGGGCCATCCGCCGGACCGTGTCGTCGCCGGTGGCCATGGGGCCGGCGGTGAGGAACGCGACGGCGGTCTCGGTGCCGGGGATCAGGTAGTAGCCGACGTCGTGTGAGGCGTCCGGCAGGTCACCGGTCTTGTGGGCCACCGGCACGCCCTGTGGCAACGCCGCCGGGATCTTCGTGTTCAGGGTCTGCTCCCGCATGAACCCGATCATCAGGTCCCGGGAGGCGGGGGTGAGGATCTCGCCGTCCCAGACCGCGCCGAGCAGCGACACCACGTCGTCCGGGCTGGTGTAGTTCTCCTCGCCGCGTTGCGCTGCCGCGCTGTCGAGCATCCGGCGGGCCAGGATGGTGGAGCGTTGGTTCATCGAGTCGATCAGCGCGTTGACCGGAGCGAACCCACCCAGGTAGGTGATCAGCACGTTCGCTGCCACGTTGTCGCTGTACTTGATCAGGTACTGGGCGAGCCGGCGCACCGTGACCACCTGCGGGAACGTCTCGAACTGTAGTTGACCGGTGCCGCCGACCACGTCCTCCGGCGTGACCAGCACCCCGTCGTCGAGAAAGACCTGTCCACAGTCAACCCGGCGCAGCAGCTCGACGAGGATCCACAGCTTGATGACGCTGGCCGCCTTGGGCCGCAGCGATCCGTTGACGGCGATCTGCTGGTCGCCGTAGCGGCCGGACAGGTCGCGGACGGTGACCCCGGCCGGGTTGAGGCTCGCGTCGGCGACCACCCGGGCGAGCTGCCCGCTGAGCGGGAACAGCCGGGCCCCGGCGACCGGGTCGGTGGGCGGCTGCGGGCTGGTGACCACCACACCGGTCAGCGTCGTCGGCGGGCGGTGCCGCTGGATCAGCTCCAGCGTCCCCTCGCTGCGCCCGACCAGCGGCACCCGGTAGCGGTAGGCCGTCCCACCGACCACTACCGCGCCGCTGGCCACCCCGGAGGCGACCCGCATGGTCGGGTCGGCGACCCGGCCGGTGTCGCCGTCGCAGGCGCGGTAGCGCACCGTGCGCCCGAGCGAGTCCACAGCGAACACCCCGCCGGGAAACGACAGCCAGGACACCTCGCTGGTCGGCGGGCGCTCCGGCGTCGGGTCCACACCGGGCTCGTGGCTCTGACCGTCGCCGGGCTCAACCCCGTACCCCGGCTCGGTCGTCTGCGCCGGGTCCGCGACGGGCGCGCGGCCCGCGCCGTCCGCGGTGGCCGGGCCGGTCGCCGCGAGCACCGCGAGCGCGACCGCCGCCGTTAGCACCTTCAGGGGTACGCGGGCAGAGTTCCCCAGCAGGGAAGATGAGCGCCTCTTGTCGCTTTTTCTCACTTTTGCACGATATGAAGCGTTGGAGGCTGGTGAGACCGACGGGACCGGCGTCACCCGTCCGGGCGGCGATGTCCCCCCGAGTGCGACGACCCACAGGTATAACTGTGACGCACAGGTATCACGCTTTGCTCTGCACCCGCCGATGCGCCAGCTACGGACCGTGCGTGGCGCGCGGGCGGGTGCAGAGCAAAGGTCAGCCACGAGCCCGGAGGACCCATGCTGATCATCGCCGGCAGTCTGCAGGTCGAACCGGCCACCCGCGAGGCGTACCTGTCCGACTGCGAGCAGGTCATCGCGCGGGCGCGCGCCACCGCCGGCTGCCTCGACTTCCTGCTGGCGGCCGACCCGTTGGAGCCCGGCAGGATCCACGTCTACGAACGCTGGGAGTCACCGGAGCAGTTGGCCGCGTTCCGTGGCTCCGGCCCGGACGACGCGCAGGAAGTGGCAATCCTCGACGCCGACGTGCAGCGCTACCTGATCGCCGGCGTCGAAGCGCCCTGACCCGGCACCGCTCACGCCTGTGGTTCGGGGCCGGTGGGCAGGCCCGGTGCCATCCGGCGGATCGAGGCGAAGGTGGGCGTGAGGGCCTCGTACAACTCGGCGAAGAGCGGCAGCAGCGCCGCGTAGGTGGCAGCGGCGGCCGGGTCGGGGCGGACCGTCTCCTCGATCCGCACCAGGTCGGCGGCGACGTCGATGCTGGGGATCAGCCCGAGCGCCTCCATGCCGAGCAACGCCGCCCCGAAGCTCGACCCCTCGTGCGCGGACGGGAAGCTCACCGGCAGGCCGAGGGCATCGGCAAGCATCTGCCGCCACAGGCCGCTGCGGGCGAAGCCGCCTCCGGCCCGAACCTCCCGCACCTCGTTGCCGGCCGCGCGCACCGAGCTGAGCACCAGCGCGAGCTGCTGACAGACGCCCTCCAACGCGGCCCGCACCAGATGCTCGCGGCGGTGTGCGTGGGTCAACCCCACGTACGCGCCGCGCGGCAGGGCGCTCCAGTGTGGTGCCCGTTCACTGTGCAGGTACGGCAGCATGATGAGCCCGCCCGAACCGACAGGCGCGCGGGCCGCCAGGGCGACAAGGTCCTCCTCGGAGTGCTCGCCCAGGTCCGGGGCGAGCGCCGCGCCGGCCCACTTGAGCACGATGCCGCCGTTGTTGATCGCGCCACCGACCGCCCAGCGATGCTCGGTCAGCGCGTAGCAGAACACCCCGCCGAGCGGGTCCACGCCGGGCCGCTCGACCATCACCCGCATCGCGCCGCTGGTGCCGATCGAGCAGGCCACCATGCCGGGGTGCACAGCGCCCAGGCCCAGGTTCGCCAGCGGTCCGTCGCCAGCGCCGACCACCACCGGGGTGCGCTCCGGCAGGCCGGTCTCGGCAGCGGCCTGCGGGGTCAGGTTGGGCAGCACGGCGGTGGTGGCGACGAGCTGCGGGAGCTGTTCCTCACTGATACCGGCGATGGTCAGCGCCTCGCGGTCCCACTTCAGCTCGTGAATGTCGAGCAGGCCGGTGGCCGAGGCGATCGAGTGGTCGGTGACCAGCGCGCCGCAGAGCCGCAGCAGCACCCAGTCCTTGATGCCCACCCAGTGCGCCACCCGCTCGAAGAGCTTCGGCTCCTGCTCGGCGAACCACAGCAGCTTGGGCAGCGGCGACATCGGATGCATCGGCGTGCCGGTGCGCCGGTGCAGGGCCAACCCCGACGGCACCGCCCGCAACCGCTCGGCCTGCCGGGTGGACCGCGAGTCGGCCCAGGTCACCGACGGGGTGAGCGGATTACCGTCCCGGTCCAACCCGATCAGGCTGTGCATGGCGGAGCCGAACGACAGCCCGGACACCGGCTGGACCAGCTCGGCCACGACCATGCCTATCGACTTCAGCACCGCTTCGAGGATGAGCTGTGGATCCTGCTCGGCGTAGCCGGGTTGCGGGTTGTTCAGCGGATAGCCGACCAGGTGACTGCCGAGCTGCCGCCCGTCGGTGTCGTACGCGACGGCCTTCGTGCTGGTGGTGCCGATGTCGACACCGATCACGACCCCGGGCAGCGTGACTGCCGGCACGACCGCCACCCCCCTCGGAGAACATGAATCGACGCAAGAGTATCGCCCTATCGTGTGGGTTGCTCCGCCGATCGGCTAGTTCGCCCGTTTCGGCGTGTCCGGGCGCCGCGCCGCGCCTGTTAAACCTCGTGACACCCCCAGATTGGTGGCCAGCGCGGCGAAGGAGTCGGCGTGGCGAGGACTGATTCGACGGGTTCCACATGGCGGTACCGGTGGGCGCACCGGCAGAACGTGCGGCGGGTCAGCACGTACCGCGGCGCTGAGGCGGCGTGGCAGCGACGCGACGACGAGTTGCGGCGGCTGCGCGCCCTGGCCGCCGACTTCCAGGGGTCGGCGGCCGCCGGCGCCGGGCTGGCGTTGGAGTTGGCCGCCGACGAGGTGGTGCTCTGGGCGCTACCCGCCGCGCAACTGGTCGAGGTACGGCACACGACCGTGCTGCCCGCGCCGGACCTCACCGTCGCCCCGCGAACCGGGTCGCTGCGCCCGCGCCGCCCGGACGGCGTACGCGTCACCGACGCCGGCATGGCCGTGATCACCAGCCGCCGGCTCGTGCTGCTCGGCGGGCGGGGCCGGCGCGACTGGGCGTACGGCCGGATCACCGGCCTGGCCCACGACCCGGCGGCCCCGGTCACCCTGCTCCAGGTGCTGGACCGGCGGCGTACCTCCGGGTTGCTGCTGCCCACCGACGCCGCGCCCGACTTCCGGTTCAAGCTCACGCTGGCCTTCGCCGACGCGATCGAACAGCGCGCCGCGGTGATCGCCCAACTCGACGAGCTGATCGCCGAACACGCCCAGCTCAAGCCGTTCCGGCCGGCCGTGAACACCCCGGCGCAGGCCCGGTTCTCCGCGCGGGTACCGGGTGGCCGCAGAACCATCGCGGTGGCGGCGGCCATCGCGCTGCTGGTGCCGGCGGCACTGATCGAGTCGGACCCGTCCGACCCGACCGGTGGCGCGGAGGTCGCCGCAGCCGCCACCCCGGCGCCCACCACCAGCGTGGCACCCGCGCTGATCCGCCCCGCCGGCCCGGCGCTCGCCCTGAAGACCCCACCGCCAAAGCGGACGACGTCACCACGCCCGTCGCCCAGCGCGACCCAGGGCCCGCTCTGCGGGGCACCGGAGAACCCGCTGGGGTACGGCTTCTGTGGCGGTACGCGGATCCGCAAGCCGGCCGCCGAGGTGTGCGACTGGTTCGACTGCGTACCGCAGTTCTGGGCCGGACGCGGCTACCTCGTGCAGTGCCGCGACGCTTCGGTCAGCCTGGCCGGCGGCCGGTCCACCGCCTGCGCCGAGCACCAGGGCGTACGGCGAACCATCACGAAGTGACCGATTCCGGGCCTGAAGTCCGCTTCGCTCGGCCAGAATGATCGAGTGGAGATCCGGTCTGACGATGGCGCTCGGGTGCGGGTACGCCCCGTCGGCTACCAGCCCGGCATCGACCCGCCCGACGACCCCGACGGGGCCACACCCGGCTGGCACGACTGGCTGCTCATCGAGGTGGACGCCCGCACCGCCGACGGTCAGACCTGGTCGCACCACTACCCGAGCCTCATGGTCGAGGAGGCCCGCGCGCTCGGCGGCTGGCTGCACGGGCAGGCCACCGCCGCCCTCGGGCTGAGCGCGCCACCGGCGATGGTCAGCTTCACCGAACCCAACCTGGCCCTACGCAGCCGGGTGCTGCGCCGCCGCCGGCTGGAGCTGATCGTGGAGTTCTCCGCCGAGTCACTGCCACCGTGGATGCGCCGCCCGTCCACGGCGATCTACCCGCTGATCCTCACCGTCTCCGCGGATGCCCTGGCCACCGCCGCCGAACACTGGTCCGAGCACTGCGAGGCGTACCCACCGCGTACCCAGTCGCGGTTCCCGACCCACGGCCCGCAGCCGTACCGGCGACGAGCCGGCTGATCACCTGCGTCACCGACTGAGCGATGCCTTGACGGCGTCGATGGCGTCGGACAGTTCCTCGGTATACGGGAAGCCGTCCTCGACGATGGCCATGTCGACCCCGCATTCACGCTGCCGCGCCCGCAGCAGCGTCTCCTCCACCGGGGCTACCGGGAAGGCCAGCGGGTCGAGACCTTGCGCGGAGCCCAAGTCTTCGACCAGGAGCCACTTGCTCTGCTCGTCGTAGACGACCACCCCGGCGGCGATTCCCCTGGTCCACTGATCGAAAAGCGTGGCCAGGCTGGTGGCGGCACGGACCGAGTCCCACGCGTCGGGTGAGATCTCGTAGCGCCAGATCTCACCCTCGTGCTCGCCGGCCAGCACGAACGTGTAGAGGGTGACATCGAAGAAGAACAGGGGCAGTTGGTGCCGCCAGGGAAACGGCGTGCCGATCGCCAACCCCAGATAATCCAGCGCGTCCCCGCCCTCCGGCCATGGCATCCGCCATCCGACGTTGGGCAACACGTGCCGGTCGGGCCAGCGCTGCGACTGCAACCAGGTCAGCTGCTCCGCGATGTGGTCCACACCGAAGATCCGGTGGACCACGTCCGGCGGTTGGCCGGTCGGCAACTCGGGTTGCTCAGGCCAGTCGAGACCGGCAGCCGTCGCCGCAACGCGGTACTGCCGTACCGCGTCACGCAGCACACCCATGTCGTCAAGCATCAGTAGGCTCCTCGGCCGCCGGGGTCCTGGGCAGGCTAGCGTCGCCGCACCGACTCTGGTGTCCGTCAATACTCTCCTTTCGGGCGCAACGGGATGCATCGATCCTGGTCGCGTTGCCTGTCACGTACGTGAGCGGTTGTACCGCGTGTGACAGTGACCTCTGTGTCCTGCGCCCCCTGGCGGATCGCCTGGGCCGAGCGCGAGAACGAGCGCCGGCAGCGCGCGTACCGCGACGCCACCGACGCGTGGCGGCGCCGCGACGACCACCTGGCCCGGCTCCGCATCGAAGCCGCCAGCTTCCTCGGGTGTACGCAGCCCCGCACCGGCCTGCCGGTGGAGCTCGACGACGACGAACTCGTCTTCCGCGTCCTCCCCGTCGCCCAGCTCGTCGAGGCCGAGGCGCGGCACATCCCCGGCCTGCCAAGGCCGGGCGGCTCCTGTTCCTTCGCTGAGACTTCTTCGGAGGCGCTGCCGGCGGGCCTGCGTGTCGTCGACACCGGCATGGCCGTCGTGACCAGCCACCGGGTGGCCTTTGGTGGCCGTGAGCATCGGCGCGAGTGGCGGTACGACGACCTGGTTGGCCCCGCCCACCACCCCGATGTCCCGGTCACCCTGCTGCCCGACCGCTGTCGACTGCAAGGTCTGCTGGTCCCGGCCAATGCCGTGGTGAACTTCCGCTTCTATCTCACAGTCGCGGCTGCCGACGATCGCGGCACCGTCGTCGCGCAGGTCGACGAGCTGCTGGCCGCGCACCGGGCCACCCCGCCCGCGCCCCTTCCGTTGGTGGACCCCGACGACGCACCGCTGACCGCGGTACGGCCCGACCGACGGGCGCTCGGCGCTGCCGCCGTCGCGGCAGTGGTGTTCGTGACGCTCGGCCCGGGCGCTCTGGGACCCGGCGCGTGGGGCCCTCGCGGGCCGGTGCCCTCGGCGGAGGTCGTTGCCTTGGATCCGCCCAGTGCCGGGGTGGCCATCGTTCCGACCGGTCCCGTCGGGCCGGTGGCGCCCAGGTCGCGGATCGGCTCGGCCGACAGTGCCGTATGGAGCCCGCCGAATGTCCCGGCTGTGCGGCCGTCGGCTGCCTCCGCAGTGGCGGAAACGGCCGTCGTGGTGGCCCTGCCGCCGGCCGTTGTCCCGACCCCGTCGGCCAGTTCGGTGCCGACGCCTGGTCCGGTTCCCACTACCGACTCGCCCGCGTCAGCCCTGCCGACGCCGCCTGTCGCGTCGGCCTCGCCAACGCCGACGCCGACCCCGGCTGTTACGGCGACGTCTTCGCCGGATCCGGGACTCCTGGCGATCTGCCTGGATCCCCTTCAACTGCCGTTGCTGGACCCGCTGCTCTGCCCGCCTCCGACGCCCTGATCCGTGTTCGTGGGTGCGCGGCTCAGCCCATGGCGCTGAAGTCAGGGACAGTGAGGGTGCCGTCGTCCGCAAGGGCGAAGCCGGGATTCCACGCGATCTCCCAGACGTGGCCGTCCAGGTCGGTGAAGTAGCCCGCGTAGCCGCCGTAGAAGGTCTCCCGGGCCGGCTTGGTCACCGTGGCACCCGCCTCGGTGGCCGTGGTGATCACCTCGTCCACCTCGTCGCGGGATCGGACGTTCTGGGCGAGGGTCACCCCGCCGAAGCCGTCGGTGCCCGGGTCGGCGATGCCGGCGTCGTCGGCGAGCTTGTCGCGGCCCCAAAGAACGACCGCCAGGCCACCGGCCTGGATGAAGACCGTCTCCTCAACCTCCTGGCCACGCCAGCCAAGGTGCTCGTAGAACGCCTTGGCGCGCGCCAGGTCGCTGACGCCGAGGGTGATCAGGCTGATCCGCTGCTCCATGCCCCCAACCTAGTGCGTGATTAGTCGACGGCTGTGGTACCCGGACGGCTGCCTGGTCATCGGCGGCGAGGCTGAAAAGCACGCGCCTGACACTCCCGTGCGTCCGAAAAGGATTAGGGCGTGACGGTACGCTGCATATCGGTAGCGCAGGGTGGTGATCGGGGCGTCTGTGGGCGCCTCGGCCACTAGACGTCGGTTGTGCCGGAAACACGGGGGGAACCATGTTCGAGCGGCTGGGCAGATTCGTCGTGGGCAGAGCGTGGTGGGTGATCGCCGGGTGGGTGGTCGCGGCAGCCGCCATCATCCTCACCACACCGTCCCTGAGCGACATCACCTCCGCCGACCAGGAAAGCTTCCTGCCTCGCTCGTACGAGTCGGTGCAGGCCACCGAGCTGGGGCAGAAGGCGTTCCCGCAGCAGGCCACCGCGACGGCGACCATCGTGGTCAAGCGCGCCGACGGGCAGAAACTCACGTCGGCGGACGAGGCGAAGGTGGGCCAGCTCGCCCAGTCGCTCAAGGCCAAGAACATCCCGCGCACGTCCGGCTACCTGACCGGCCCGCCTGCTGTCGCACCGGACAAGTCGGTTCAGATCATCAACGTCGGGCTCGACGCCCCCACCCCCGACGACCCGGCACTGCTCGACGCCGTGCGCGACCTGCGCGCGGACATCGGCCCGGAGCTGGCGAACAGTGGGCTGACCGCAGGCGTGGCCGGTGACGTGGCGAGCTTCGTCGACAACGAGGACACCTTCAACAACGCCTTCGCCGTGGTCGGCGTCGCGACGATCATCCTGATCATCGGACTGATCCTCGTCATCTTCCGCAGCCCCATCGCGGCGCTGCTGCCCGTGGTGGTCGTCGGCGTCGTCCTGAGCATCACGACGGGTCTCGTCGCCGCCGCAGGCAAGGCATTCGACCTCAGTGTCAGCCAGGATCTGCAGACGATCCTGCTGATCGTGCTGTTCGGCATCGGCACCGACTACATCCTGTTCCTGCTCTTCCGCTACCGGGAGCGGCTGCGCGCCGGCGACGACAAGCGCACCGCGATGATCGTCACCGTCCAGCGGGTCGGCGAGGTCATCACCTCGGCCGCCGGAGCGGTCATTGTCGCGTTCCTCGTGCTGCTCCTCGCCTCGCTGGGCTTCTTCGGCTCCCTCGGTCCGGCGCTCGCGATCGCGGTCGGCGTCATGCTGGTCACCTCGCTCACCCTCATCCCGGCGGTCGTCTCCCTGCTCGGTCGGTACGTCTTCTGGCCCTCGAAGGCGTGGCAGCGTGCGCCCAAGGCCACCATCTGGCACCGGCTCGGCAACACCGTCGGGCGCCGGCCGGCGCTTGTCGCGGCGGCCTCCGGCGTTCTCCTGGTCGCGCTCGCTGCAGGCGTGCTTGGCTACAAGGCTGACTACGACTTCAGCGCCGGCTTCCCGCAGGACACCGAGTCGGCGAAGGCCGCACAGGACCTACAGCGCGGGTTCGCCGCCGGTGCGCTCGCCCCTACCGAGGTCTACCTGACCACCAGCAACGGGTCGCCGCTGAACGAGCAGCAGGTCAACGACTTCGCGGTGGCCGTGGCGAAAGCCCCGGGTGTGGGCCAGGCGCAGCCCCCGGAGCGCAGCACCGACCCGAGTGTGGCCCGGGTCAACCTGCTGCTCAACGAGAACCCGGTCTCCAACGAGGCGATCACCCTCGTCCGCGACGACTTGCGCGGTGCCGTGCACGCGGCGGCCCCGCCGGGCACCCGGGCGCTGGTCGGCGGGACCACCGCGATCTTCGCGGACATCAACTCGGCCAACAACCGCGACCTGTCGGTGATCCTGCCGGTCGCGGCCGGCCTGATCGCGCTTATCCTCGGGCTGCTGCTGCGCAGTCTGGTCGCGCCGATCTACCTCGTGATAGCGGTGCTGCTCAACTTCGCCGCCACGCTGGGCGCCACTGTCTACCTCTTCCAAGGGCTGCAGGGCGAGCCCGGTGTCACCTTCCAGCTGCCGATCATCCTCTACCTTTTCGTGGTGGCGATCGGGACTGACTACAACATCCTGATGATCGCCCGACTACGCGAGGAGGCGCGGGAGGGCAACGAGCCGCACCAGGCCGCCGCCATCGGGGTCGAACACGCCGGTCCGACGGTCGCGGCAGCAGGCTTGATCCTTGCCGGGACGTTCGCGGTGCTGCTGCTTGCTCCGATCTCGTTCCTGCAGCAGATGGGCTTCGCGGTGGCGATCGGCATCGTGCTGTCGGCGTTCGTCATGTCGATGTTCTTCGTGCCAGCGCTGACCGCGCTGATCGGGCACAAGGCGTGGTGGCCGGGCCACGGCGACGAGCGACCGGCCGGCGGGCCGCACGTCCCGCCGGAGCCGGAGGCCGTGGCGAAGGGGTAGCCGGGCGAGCGGACGGACGGCCGATATCAGGCGGCGATGGCACGAGCTGCGGCGTACGTGTCGGCGGGCAGCGCGTGGTGCAGCTTCCAGAGGATGCGCATGGGTCGGTCGCCGGTGTGCTCCTGGTACGTCATCGGCCCGGCGTAGAGGTACGGCGGCGCGCCCAGGTCACGGTCGGCGATGCGGGTTTCCCGTACGAAGAGGTGCACGGTCGAGCCGCCCGACCTGTAGCGCAGCCCGGTCGCCGACGCCGCCGAAGTCGTGCTCTGCGACTCCCACTGGAACAGGGTGTCGGTGATGGCGCGGTCGGCGTACATGGTGGTGGGGGAGTAGTGGGCCTCCGACTTGACCAGGGTGACGAAGAACAGGTCGGCCTGGGCGTCGGGCAGCCACTTCACCCCCTCGCGCAGCGATCCCGGGTTCGTCATCCCGAAGGCGGCGCATGCCTCGTTGCGGCTGTACCGGGCGTGCACCCGCAGCGGCACCACTCCCGGAGCGGCGGTCGGTGCGACCCGGTGGATGCGGTCCCGCAGCACCTCGGCGACCTGCAGCAGCTCGGCGCAGCGGGCCGGTTCCTTCCACAGCCGCGCCAGCCGTTCGTCGCGCGTCGCGAGGGGTGCGCTCGGCCCCCAGAGGCTGAAGTGCAGCATGTCCAGCAATCGGCTGCTGCCCGCGTACACCTGCTGACCTGGCGCGGGCGGTCCGGCCGCGACCCTCGTCAGCAGCTCTAGCCGGTCGATGTCGTCGGTGTGCAGCATGCGACCGATGGCCCTGCCCAACTCGCGGTCATCGGGACCGGGTGTGGACGTTTCGATGCCGGCGAGCCGCCGCAGCCCGGTCCAGCCGCCGATGCTGGCCGATCGGTACACGTCCTCGATCTCCAGGCCGGTCTCGCGGAGGAACGTCGCCAGGCTGACGTCGCCGAGCAGCCGCAGTTCAGACACCAGGCCGGTCTTCGAGGTGGGCAATGCGTTCTTCAGGTTGTCGAGCACCCGATCCTTTGCCACCCGATCCAGCTCGATGTGGCAGCCGCTCGGCAGGTTCGGGAAGTTGTCGCAGACCGCCTCCCGTATAGCCCTCCGGCTCACCCCAGTTAGCGCACGCCACCGCAGGTCGAAGCGAAAGTTGGCGTGCTGCCCGCCGATGAAGTCGAGCACGGTCAGGCAGGGCTTGTCGTCGTCCAAGCGCAGACCACGGCCGAGCTGTTGCAGGAAGATCGTGGCGCTCTCGGTGGGCCGCAGCATCAGGATCGTGTCGACCATCGGCAGGTCGACGCCCTCGTTGAACAGGTCCACTGTGAAGAGCACCCGCAGCTTGTCGGCCTTGAAGTCCCGCAACAGGCCGGCCCGATCGGTGCCGGCGCGCGAGGTCACCGCCGCAGACGACACGCCGTGGTCGTTGAACCACCTGGCCATGAACTCGGCGTGCCCGATGCTCACGCAGAATCCGAGCGCCCGCATCCGCCTGACGTCCACCTTCTCGCTGACCGCGCGCAACACCGACCGCGCCCGCGCGTGGTTGCCGGTGTAGACAACGTCCAGCTCCGCCGGGTCGTAGCCCTGGCCGCGTTTCCAGGCGAGGTGCGACAGGTCCACGTCGTCGTGCAGCCCGAAATACTGGAACGGCGCCAACAACTGCCGCTCCAACGCGTCCCACAGGTGCAGCTCAACGGCCGCGCGCCCGTCGAACCACCGGCGCACGTCGCCGCCGTCGGTTCGGTCGGGGGTCGCGGTGAGGCCCAGGAGTACGCGGGGACGCAGCCGCTCCAACAGTCGCGTGTACGTCGGCGCTTCCGCGTGGTGGAACTCGTCGACGATCACCATGTCGTACGCCTCGGGGTCGACCTCGCGGCGGTGCAGCGACTGGATGGAGGCGAAAACGTGCTTCCAACCGTTCGGCTTCTCGCCCGCGACCAACGTCTCGCCGAAGCTGCCATCCCCCATGACCTGCCGGAACGTCGACAGGCTCTGCCGCAGGATCTGCTCCTGATGAGCGACGAAGAGCAGCGAGTCTGCTCGTTTCGCCTTGTGTAGCCGACGGTAGTCGAGGGCGGCGACCACCGTCTTGCCGGTCCCGGTGGCCATCACCACCAGGTTGCGCCACCGCCCGTGCACCAGCCGCTCGGCGTCCAGGTCGGCCAGGATCTCGGCCTGATACGGGTACGGGCGCACATCCAGGTTCGAGATCGCGGTCGGCGCATCGGCGCGGCGTTCCCCGCTCAACGCCTGCCGTAGCCGTTCGGCGTCCCGGGCCGCGTCGTAGGTCTCGAACGCGGGGTCGTTCCAGTAGTCCTCGAACGTCGCCGTGAACGTGTCGATGACGTGCGGCTGCTCCAAGTTCGAGATGCGGACGTTCCACTCCACGCCGTCCACCAGCGCGGTCTTCGACAGGTTCGACGAGCCGACGTACGCGGTGGTGGTGCCGTTGTTACGGCGGAACAGCCACGCCTTGGCGTGCAGGCGGGTGGTCCTCGTTTCGTACGACACCTTGATCTCGGCGCCCAGTTCGGCGAGCCGGTCTAGCGCTCGCTGATCGGTCGCGCCGAGGTAGGTGGTGGTGATGACGCGGACCTTGCCACCTCGGGCGATCAGCTCGCGGATGGCCGGCTCGACGATGCGGAGGCCGTACCACTTGATGAACGCGCAGAGCAGGTCAACGCTCTCGGCCGACGCCATCTCGTGGTTGACCTCGTGGCCGATGCGGGGCTGGTGACGGCCGTTGACGAGTAGCGCGCCGGTGGAGAGGGGAGTGGTGGGGCGCTGCGGGAAGGTGGGCTCCGCAGGTGGGGTTGGTGGGGCGGCGATGGCGTGGAGTAGGTGCTTGGCGTCGGTTACCTGGTCCTGATCGGTCGATGCCTTGGGGCTCAGGGTGGCGATGGCTTCGGCGATCTGGTTCGCCATGGCGATTTGGTGGTGGAGCTTGTCGTCTCCGTTGGGGACGGAGTGGAGGGCTCGGGCGGCCAGGGTGGCGATGTGCCGGGCGAGGGTCTTGTGCGCGTCGGCGGGGTCGAGCTTGTGGTGCTGAACCAGGGCGGGGTCGACGTGCTGGAGGCGATCGGCCAGCTCACGGGTGATCAGGTGCTCGTAAACACCCCGCTCAAGATCCGTCATCCACGCAATCTAATCGGCCGCGAGGCTTCAAGACTGCTCCTGGATCACGCCTTTTCACGTGTGTCGGTTCGCCGACAGCTCTGCTTCATGAAGGTCTGGTGCGAGAGCGGCGAACGGCTTCCAGCGGGCTTGCGGGTCATCTCTTCGCACTGACTGGAGGCGGCCTGAGAACTCACCCGCGACACGCGGCGAGTTACGAATCAGCGGCGCGGCCGCTGCGATCATCTTCAGCTCGCGCGCTTCTCGCAAGACTGCCCACGACTGGTCCGAGGTCACGTCATAGCCGTACGCGCTAGCCAGCCCTCGATGAAGGCCCGTGCCTCCGAACCGTGCCTCGCCTACCGCCACCGCTGCCAGGTCGACCTGCCATGGCCCGATGCACGTGGCGTCGAAGTCGCACATCACCGCCCGGCCCGATGCCTCTCGCAGCAGGTTGCCGACATGGGCATCCCCGTGGACGAGCTTCGGCTCTTTCCGGTGGCTGAGCGCGGCGAGTTGCGGTTCCAAGCGATCGCACCATTTCACCAGGAAGTCGCGGTCATTCGTATCGAGACCTTCAGCGTCAGCCAGGCGACGTCGGGCGTCGCCGACCGGATCCCAGGCCGGGAGTGCAATGGGGGCCACGTCGAGAGCATGGAACTCGCGCAGCACAAGGCCGAGGTCCTCCACCGTTGGAGCAACCGGTGACGGTCGAACGTAGGCCCAGACCGAGGCGACGAGGTCGCCGACTCGCACCGGCTGCTCGACGTCGGGTGCGAGCCGGATTGTCGGTGCGTCGATCCGAGCAAACCAACGCCCAAGCTGAACGACCTTGGTCACCCGGTCCAGGAGCCGTTGAGTTCGGGCGATCCGGATGACGATTCCAGATCGAGGCAATGCGAAGACTGCGTTATTGGTCAACTGCAGCAACTGGGCGCCCTCGGGAGAGACGCCCAGATTGGCAGCGATGTCCCGCATGGCCGCCGTCATCGCGGCCTCGGAGAATCGCCCGCTCACGCGCCCGCCGCAGCCCGAGCGCTGAGGACGCGGTCGAACGCGGCCACCTCGGGAAGCTCTTTATGCCGAGCGAGATCACGACGTAGATTGATTACTCGGTCGATGACCCGCTTGGAACTCATCACCTGCGACTTTTCCAGCACCCGATTACCGATCGCGATTGCCTGCTCAGGCTCATCGGCGAGGAACAGTGCGCTGCACAGCCCGACCTCGTTAAGCACGGCGCTACGCGCGTTCCCAGCAGCAAACGCAGCGATAGATTCCCTGCCCCAACGCACAGCCTCAGACGCGTACTTGCTGTCACGTCGTGCCATGTCCCGATAGACGCGACCGTACTGAGCCAGCAGCTCACCGCGGTCGTAGAAGCCCATCCGGGTCGGCTCACGCTCTTTGTTGATGCGCTCGAACTGGTCGCTCGCCTTGCCGAGGGATTTTACGGCGGTCTGATGGTCCCCGAGTGCCGCAACCGAGGCGGCCTCCGCACCCCAGAGCAGGGCCTTGGTCGCTGGCGTGGCGCGTGTCTCGAGCTGCGCGTGAGTGAGCTGCAGTGTCGCGAGCGCATCCCGATTGTGCCGGAGGTGTTGGAGCTGCTTAGCCTGTGCGTAGCGAATCATCGCGACCAAAGGCACGTCTCCGGCAGCGAGCGCGGCGCGCTCCCCAGCAACGAAATGCCGCTGAGCGTCGGCATGTCTCCCCGCATCTAGGGCGGTCCAGCCAGCCAGTTGGCGAGCTGTCGCCACCGCCGCGATGAGGGGCGATGTAAGCCCGGCCGGGTGCGACCAATCAAGCATCCGGTACACCGACTCCGCGAACCGAGCCACCTCTCGATACAGCAGACCACCGCCCGATTCCCGGTCCACCGACCGGTACAGCTCCAGTACCGCGTTGAGCCGAGCGATATCCGCCGTGCCGATTCGCCGAGGCTGGACAAGCTCGTTGCCGCCGAGCAGACCCGCGCCCGCAGCGACAGCGGCGATCCCGGCCAACAGGGCCCTCCGGCCCTCGTCCGGCCCGGCACCCTGTGCGTCGGTTGAGGCGAGGGCGCTCCCGGCTTGCTCGGCCGATCGCTGAGGCTGTCCAGGGAGGGTGAACCAGAGACACGATGCGGGTATCCCGAGAAGCTTTGCCCAATGGGCCAAACGGTCCAGGTGAACCAGCGGCGGGCCGTTCTCCACCCGACTCAACTGCGCCTGCGTGATTCCCAACCACCCTGCCACCACGCTCTGCGGCAAGGCGACCCGCCCGTGATACGGATGGCACCGGTACGCCCGAATCACCCGCCCGAGATGCCGGTCGGCGAGAGCCTGTCGCACCGGCTCGTGCTCCCAGAAGCTCACCGGCACTACCGGCGGCGCGCTCAACCGGTCCCGTTCGGCGGCCTGGCACGGCGTACACCGTCCGCTGTCGTTGTCCCGGGCCAGCCGTCCGCCACACCGAGGGCAGTTCGCGTGTTTCACCGGCGGCTCCGTCCATCTCGCCTCATCGAGCGTATCCATTGAACACGCTGCGTGGAGCGCTGGTATACGCGCGACGCATATCGTCAAAGGACCGCCGAAAAGCGAACGGACTGCAACTACTCAGGACGGGCGTACGGCCCGCAGCGCCTCGACAACGACGCTCCATCGCCCCGGCCCGTTCACCGACTCCAGCGGCTTACCGTCCGCCACGACCACGCCGGCAGCGCGCAGCACCGCCAGGTGACCCGCGTACGCCGGATGAGCGGCCAACTCAGCCTTGGCGTGCGGAAACGCGATGATCGGCAGCCCCGCGCCCAGCGACTCGTTGAGGACGCCGAGCGCCAGCGTGTCGTTGATGCCCAGCGCCCACTTCGTCACCGTGTTGAACGTGACCGGGGCGGCCACCACCACATCAGCCGGCGGGTGCGGCTCCGGGTCGCCGGGCATCCGCCACTCGACGCGTACGAGATAGCCGGTCTTGTCTTGCAACGCCGCCCGGTCGAGCCACGGCGCGGCGGTCGGGCTGACGATCATGCACACCTGCCACCCGTCGGCGATCAGGAGGTCGACCAGCTCGTCGATGTGTTCCGCCGGACCCGCGGCGCAGACGACCAGATACAGCACCGGACGTTCCGTCATGCCCGCAGTCTGCCCGATTCGACAGCCGCGACGTCGGCCGCATACCGATCACGTATGCCGTCAACGATCACCGTGACATGCCGTTGTGCCTGGTCAGCCACGACAGTCGACGCATGGCCCGGGGCGGGTGCCTTGTCCCGGAGTTGCGCCGGCCCTCAACGGCGCAGCTCCTCCCGCCCGCCCCGGTGCCAGCCCATGAATCAAGGACTTGGAGCCCGCATGCCCGAGGTGAAAGACGACCACCCGGCCAGCGGGAGCCTGGCCGCCGCCTGGGAGTCGGTCGACGCGCGGGCCGCCGGCGACTTCTGGTGCACCCTCGAAGACCGCCGCCCCGGGCTGCTCCCACAGCGTGACGCGCCGCTGTTCTTCACCGCGTTGGGCCGCCTCCTGGTCGGCGGCGACGACCCGGCGAACCGGGCGGCGCTGCTCCGGGTGCTCGGCCACGCGTACCGTCACTTCGACCTGCTCCCGCACGCCACCACCATCGGCGACGCGCTGGTCGCGACCGTTGCCCGCCACGCGCGCGCCCTGTGGACGCCGCAGCTCACCATCGCCGCGGAGCGCGCCCTGTGCCCCGCCACGCGCGCCCTCCGTCGCGCCGCCGCGCAGGCCGGCGACGGCCGGGCCTGGTGGCACGTCGAGGTGATCGGCCACGATCGGCCGTCGCCTGACATCGCCATCCTGACGGTACGTCCGTGGCGGCGACTGCCCTTCCAGCCAGGTCAGGCCGTGCCGGTCTGCACACCGCGCCTGCCCGGGCACTGGCGCTGGCTCTCGCCGGCCAACGCCCCACGCGCGGACGGCACCGTCGAGCTGCACGTCCGCGCCGTACCCGCCGGCACCGTCTCCCACCACCTGGTCCATGAGGTACGCCTCGGCGAGCTGCTCTGGCTCGGCCCACCCGTCGACACCGGGCTGAGCCTCGACCCGGCGAGCACAAACGATCTGCTGCTCGTCGCGGGTGGCACCGGCCTGGCGCCGCTGCGCGCCGTGGTCGAGCAGGTCACCGTCGCACCGAACGGTCGGCGGGTGACGCTGATCGTCGGCGCACGCACCTTCACCGACCTGTACGACGCGATCGCCCTCGACAAGCTGCAATGCGCCCACGACTGGCTGACCATCGTGCCGGCGCTCTCCGACGACCCCTGCGCGGAGCCGGCCGAGCAGGGCGACGCCCTGACCATCGCCCTCGGACACCACCGGCCCGGTCAGGACATCTACCTCTGCGGCCCATCCGCGATGCTGGCCGACGCGCGGCCACGGCTGTGCGCACTCGGCATCCCCGCCGCACGCATCCACCTGCCCAAAGGCCTCAACTGAGCTGCTTGACGGCCTGGCGGAAACGCCGCGGCGGCAGGATGGCCCGGAGCTTGTCGGCAGCGTCAGCGAAGTCCGAGATCGTGGTGACGCAGCCGTGGCCGAGGTGGGCGAGCCGGATGACACCAGACCGCTCGACCACGAGTGCCTGGGACAGCGGGACGGTGTGCACGTTCCCGTCGTCATCCACTGTGGAAATCGCGTCGATGCCGATGACCAGCTTGCCCTTGTTGCGGAGCCGCTTGGAGAACGGCGGCCTGACGACCTCACCTGCGGGCACGAAGCGGGTGGTCGGGCAGGAATCCTCGGTGGCGCGAGGAAGGTCGGGTTTCGACCCGTACGGCACGACGATCATGGCGCTTGAGAGCCAGCCCGACACCATGTCCCGTGTCGCGTCCGGAGTAAGCCCAGTCAGCTCGCTGAGTGATTCCGAGCCGTAGATCTCAGCCGTGCCGAGCAGCTCCTGGTGGGCAAAGGGTTGAAGATCGTTGATCGACTGCATCCATTCGTTGTCGCCCTCCATGGCCATGCGCTGCGTTGGCACCCGGTCGGCGATCTCCACTCGATCGATTCCATCGGCGGCAAGCCGTTGCAGCTCGGCCCAGAGCAGCTCCGCCGCGACGGTGGCGTCGAAATTCTTGCCGTTCCTGCCGAAGTCTGGTGTGACCCTCAACCCGAGCTCGTGCCGCGTACCGTCGACGACCTCGCACATGAATTCCGCACCGGTGGCGACCCCGGCCTCGTCTACTGCCTCAGCGACTCGCGACCGCAGTGCCCACATCAGATCGACAGCTTCCGCGCTGGGTTCGACACCGACCGTCAGCGCGACGCCGCGGACCTCGTCGGCGTACCAGATCGGCCCCATGTGGTTGTTGACGAGTGGCGTGCTGCGGGTGACTCGCGGGCCGGCGGGCAATGGCAGTCGCATCGCCTGAGGCGGTTCGCCCGTCAGGGTGAGTACCGCGTTGCCGCTGGTGAAGAACCTTTCGACATGCCGTCGGATCTCGTCCGCCGTGAAGAGCTTGTAGTCCACTGCGGGCCAGCGCGACAGGCCGTATCCGCTCGGCCCGAAACGCCGCGACAGTAGCGCTCCCCACGGGTCGCGTAGACCATCTTCGATGTTCGAGACGTACCGGCTGTCCGCATTGAGGTCCGCGACCGCGTCTGACAGATCCTCGGGCGGAAGATTGCTGATGGCCGAGCAGATGGTGGCGAGATGCTCCGCTACCTGATCCGGTGGGCCGCCTGCGAGGAATGACGTGTCGTTCATCCACACGTTGTCCTCGTGCTTCTCCGCGACGTGATCCTCCGTCCAGTCCACCAGGTGCTGCACGAGATGGGTCAGGCCGATGGAGTCGATCTCTTCGTCGCGGGCACCGCACCCAAACGTCAGCGACGCGGCCAAGGTGCCAGGCACATCGCGGTGGATGACAGTAACTCCGTCTATCTCCTCGCGTCGCATGAGCGGATCGTAAGGTGACCGGTCAAGCCACGGGCTGAGGCGTTCGACAGTCAGAGGACGCGGTGCCGTTGGTGCGTCAACTGATGGTGTCGCCGAACTCGCGTACCCCGTCGACGTCCAGCGTGATCCGGTCGTTCTCGGTCCACTGGCCGGTGGCGGCGGCCCAGCTAGGGTCGTCGCGTTCGTCGATGCTGCTCCAGCTGTGCCGGTGGTGCCGCAGTTGGATCGGCCCGGTCGACCGACCCGGCGCGAGCGTGCCGTCGGTGAAGGTCAGCTCCACCCAGCCGGGGACCGGCGTTCCCGGGATCGGGTAGCCCGGCGGCGCTGGCGTCGTCATCCCGGCCGGCGGCCCGCCCGGCGGGATGAAGAACTGCACGGTCTGCCGGATCCGATCGCAGCCCAGTGCTGCCCAGTCGCAGTTCGGCACCAGCGAGGTGTTGGCGCCCTCGAAGCGCAGGTGGTAGCGCACCCGCACAGTGCTCAGGTCGAGCGGCCCGGTGCCGGTGTTTGTCACCTTCAGGAGGTGCTGGATCTGGTTGTTGGTGGGCGACCAGTCCAGGTTGAGGTAGCTGACCGTCGCCTGACCGGACGCGGTGCGCACTGTGGTGGTGGGCGAGGTGTCGGAGTAGCCGCCGAGCGCGCGGGCGGCAACCGCGATCCGGTACGTCGTGCCGGGTGCGAGGTCGGTCAGCGTGATCGTGGTGTCGGTCGTGGAGCCGAGGAAGCGGTACGTGTTCGGGCCCAGCGGCACCTGCACCTCGTAGTTGATCGGCTGCTCGGCGCCGGGCTCGACCCAGGCGGAAGGCGTCCAGCTGAGGGTGAGCTGATGTGGTTCGTTTGCCACCACAGTGGGGGTGCCCGGGGTGCTGATCGCCGGCCCGTCGGCGCGGGCGGCGTTGACGGCGAGCAGGCTCGCCAGCGCGGCGAGGGCGATGGTGGCGGCGACACGGCGAGCAGGCATGACCGAATGGTATGCACAAGCATCGATGCCTGCGCATCGTCCGTCAGTCCAGAGACGCCGAACACAGGTCCAGTCCGTTACGCGACGTAGTCGGCTTGGAGATAATGCCTGGTCATGCTGCTACCTAGCGTGAACCCGTCATCACGAACGGCCTCGACGTCGGCGTCGCACCTGCCGCCCCGTCCGGCCTCAGACGGGAGAAACACATGCGTGCTCAGAACAAGGGCCGGCGTTACGGCGCCCGCGCCTCCGTACTCGTGCTCGGTCTTGTCGCGACCGGAGCGGTGCTCGTCCCGGCGAGCCCGGCGTCCGCCGCGGTCCCCGGTCTGGTGCGGGTCGCCGCGACCAGCGTCAACAACTCGACCGACTACCACAGCGTCACGGCGACCTGTCCGGTCGGGAAGGTGCTCACCGGCACCGGCTACGAACTCAACGGCGTCACCGGCGAGGGCATCGTCGACGACCTGCGCCCCAACGGTGGCGTCGCCACGGCACCGACAGCGGTCACCGTCGGCGCCTACGAGACCGAGGCGTTCGCGGGCAACTGGTCGGTGACGGCGTACGCGATCTGCGCCAATCCGCTGCCCGGCCTGGTCCGGGTGGCCACCACCAGCGTCAGCAACTCGACCGACTACCGCAGCGTCACAGCGACGTGCCCGGTCGGGAAGGTCCTGACCGGCACGGGCTACGAGCTGAACGGGGTCACCGGTGAAGGTGTCGTCGACGACTTCCGGCCCAACGGTGGCGTCGCCACGGCACCGACAGCTGTCACCGTCGGCGCGTACGAGTCGGACGCCACGGCCCTGAACTGGTCCGCCACCGCGTACGCGATCTGCGCCAACCCCCTCGCCGGCCTGGTGCGCACCTCGGCCGTGGGGGCCAGCAACTCCCTCGACTTCCGCAGCGTCACCGCGACCTGCCCGGTCGGGAAGGTGCTGACCGGTGCCGGCTACGAGCTGAACGGGGTGACCGGCGAGGGCATCGTGGACGACTTCCGCCCCAACGGTGGCCCCGCGACCGCGCCGACCTCCGCCGCGTCCGGCGCGTACGAGGAGGACGCGTTCGCCGGGAACTGGTCCGACACGGCGTACGCCATCTGCGCCCTGCCGTAACGACGTTCCTCCGGTGTGGTCGCCCTGGCAGCATCGGGGCGGCCATGCCGTTTGTCCGTTATAGAGCAGAATGTCGCATCCGGATGGTTTAGTGGGGGCGGTAATCCGCAGACCAACAATGGTCGCTCGAACAATGGGCTGCTCACTTTCATGTCTCCGATTCGCAGGTCCCGGTCGTGGTGGTTCGGCTTCGCGGCCTCGGTGCTGGTCGCCTGCCTGGTCACCACCACAGTTGTCGCGCCCGCGCCGGCCCAAGCCGCCGTCAACCAGGTCGCGCTCACCGTCATCTCCGACGGCGCCGCGCCCTTCGACAGCCTGGACAGCGGTGCGAACAACGGGCGGGTACGCACCAAGGACGTGCTGACCTACGGCTGGGGGTACTCGTCCGACGGTGCCGGCGCGGGGTCGGTCACCTTCGTGCAGACGCTGACCGCCCCGTCGCTGGTCCGCTTCGACACGTCGAACCTGGCCCAGTGCACCGGCCCGGGCGGCGGCAACCTCAGCACCGACGGGCAGACGCTGACCTGCGCCGTCGCCGTGGACGCGACGGGCGCGGGCACCGTCCCGATCAGCGTCACCATCGGCGGCAGCGTGCCGAACGGGACGACCATCGGGGCTTCGCTCACCGCCAACGGCGGCGCCCTCAACGGCGGCACCCGGAGCACCACAGTGGTCGCTCTTCCCCAGCTCAACCTGCAGGCCAACCTCTTCGGCACCCCGACGCCCGCGTCGGTCGGCGGGGCCAGCGGCAGCGGGTACGCGTTCAGCTTCGTGGTGACAGTGCCGACCACCGCCAAGGGCACCGAGTTGGTGACCGCGCCACTGACGTTCACCGCCGACCTGAGCACGATCTCCGCCAACGCGGTCCTCGTCGCCGACTCCTGCGCCCCGGTCAGCAACGGCGGATACGGCGTGCCGTACGGCCGGATCGGGATCGTCGCCAACGCCACCGCGTCGAACTCGGTGGTCAACTCCGGCACCGTCGGGTGCACCCAGACCGGACGCACCGTGTCGATCACGATCACCGGCGCCGACCTCGCCGGGCGGACCAGCCCGACCTTCGGTGCCCAGGGCAACACCCTGCCGAGCACACTCAGCTACCTGGCCTCCGGCACCTTCACCGTCTTCGTGCCCAGCGGCGACAGCACCTCGACGATCCAGTCCACCATCCAGTACCGGGGCTTCGACCCGACAAGCGTCACCGGGCAGTCCAACTTCGGCGCCGGGTACGAACCGGGCGGTGAGCCCGCCGCCGCCACCTGCACCTACGTCGCGGCCAACGCCACCCGAGCGAACGACAACTGCTTCTCGACGACCTTCGGACCCCGATCGGCCGGATACAACGGGTACTTCTGGACCACCGACACCCCCGCTGGGCTCCCCGCCGGCAACGCGACGAACGGGACCGCTGGCGACGGGATCGCCTCACCCGGGCAGACCTACTACGACCGGCTCCAGCTCTACTCCACCAGCGGACCGGCCCTTGTCGGCGCCGCGATCTGCGACAAGTGGAACCCCGCCGAAACCCGCATCGTCGGGGCCGGGCGGGCGTACCGCAACAACACTGTCGTCGCCGCCAGCGAATACCTCGTCGAGTACGGCGTGCTGAACCTGCCCGACGACAACGCCCGGCGGACCACCTCCTGCGCCACGGGAAGCTGGTACGGCTCGATCGAAGCCGCCGGCGGCGCCGCAGTGGTCAACGCCGTCCGCTTCACAGCCACCTGGACCATCGGCAACGGCGAGGTGAGTTACTTCCACCCGCAGTTCCAGGTCCAGCCCAACCCGACCGGCACGATCATCGCCAACTTCGACAGCGGACGCCTCGGCGGTGCCGAAACCTGGGGACCCTCCTACTACAACCGGGTGACCAACAACCCCTCGTACACCGGGAACCGGCTGACCCTGACCGACGGTGTGCTGCGGGTGACCCAGTCGAACGGACTGCCGGTCGGCCAACAGTTCGTGGCCGCCGGCAGCACAGTCACCTACACCCTGACGCCCACCGTCACCCGGGCGACGTCGGCCACCTCTCCGGTCGGCGGGGTGACCATCACCGACACCCTTCCCGCCTGCATGAGCTACGTCGCCGGCAGCGCCCGCTACGTCTCCGGCGCCGCCACGCTGGCCGTGGAGCTGACCGCCGCGCAGCACGGCGCGGACGGCATCCCGTGCACCGGCGACAGCGGCGAGACCGGCCCGAGGCTCCTGCTCAAACTCGGTGCGACCACCCCCGGCGTCACGATCCCGGCGATCACGTTCCAGGCCGTCGCGCTGCGCATCGCCTCGGACAACACCGCCGCGACCAACCTCGCGGTGATCAGCTCGGACGCGGCCGTCGCCATCGACCTCGCCCGCCGCACCACCAGCAACACCATCGCGGTACGCAACCAGACCCAGTTCGCCCTCTCGGAGTCGACCTCCACCCCGCAGGTCACCGCCGGCGATCCGATCAACTTCACGCTGGCGTACCGAAACATCAGTGGGCTGACAGTGCCCTCGCTGGTGCTGTTGACCGAGCTGCCGTACAACGGGGACGGCCGCTCCGCGTTCACCGGAACCCTCGCCTACACGGGCAGCGCCGCGCCGGCCGGCGTGCAGGTCCAGTGCACCAACCGGGCGCACGGCACCATCACCCCCAACCCCGGCGACTACACCCCGACCTGCGGGCCGGACACCACAGCGCTGCGCATCGTGGTCAGCAACCTGGCGAACGCGGCCGTCGACTCGGTGCGGATCACCCTCACCCCGAGCGGCAACGCGAGCGGGGACCGGTACGTGAACACCAGCACCGGCAGTTACACCCCCAGTGGCACGACGACACCGGTGGCGTTGCCGACCACCGAGATCACCCAGGTCACAGTGGTCTCCTCCGGCATCAGCGGTCGGACCTGGAACGACGTGAGCGCGGACGGCATCCGCCAGGCTGGTGAACCGGCCGTGTCGGGCTTCCCGGTCACCCTGTCGGGCACCAACGACCAAGGCGCGTCGGTCACCCGCTCGACGACGACAGCGACCGACGGCACGTACGCCTTCACCGGGCTGCGGGCCGGCAGCTACACGGTGACCTTCTCCCCGGCCGCGCTGCGGGCCGACCAACGCTTCTCGCAGCGGTCGCAGGGCACCAACAGCGCCGTCGACTCCGACGGCGACCCGAGCACCGGCAGCACGGCACCGCTGACCCTCGGCACCGGGGCCAACCTGAACGACATCGACCAGGGCATCCGGCTGCTGCCGCCCGCGATCAGCATCACGGCGGCCAACGCCGGATCGGGTTCGGCCACACTGAGCTGGACCGCTCCCGACTACGTCGGCAGCCCGATCGTGTCCTACACGGTCACGCCGTACGTCAACGGTCAGGCGCAGAGCGCGCGCACCTTCGACGGCACCGCCACCACCCGAACGGTGACCGGGCTCACCCCGGGCACCACCTACACCTTCACGGTGGCGGCGACGAACGTCGTCGGTACCGGCCCGGCCTCGGCGGCCTCCGCGCCGGTCCGGGTGAACGCCCCACCGAGCCTGTCGTTCCCGGCCCCGCCGAGAGGGCAGGAGACCATCGCGTACAGCGTTCAGTTGGTAGTGACCGGCGGCATCGCGCCCTACGCCTGGACGGTGAGCGCCGGGACGCTCCCGCCGGGGTTGACCCTCGGCCCGACCACCGGGCTGCTGGCCGGCACCCCGACCACCCCGGGCAGCTACCCGTTCACGGTGCGGGTCACCGACGCCAGCGGGCTCTCCGCCACCCAGGCCGTCACCGTGCAGATCGAGGCCCTCGTCGGGCTCAGCATCAGCGTGCCCGAACAGTCGGCGCTCGGGACGATCTCAGCGGGAGACGGTGACTTCTCCGGCCAGCTCGGCACCGTCACGGTGACCGACGACCGCGGACCGGCGGCCGGGTCGTGGCAGGCGACGGTGACCGTCACCGACTTCACCACCGGTGCCGACACCGCGATCATCGGTCGGGGCCTGGTCAGTTACTCGTCCGGGCCGGCCACCGCCAGCAGCGGCAACGGCGTCTTCATCCCGCAGCCGGGGATCGGCCTGCCCGCGTCGCAGGTCGCCGCGGGCTGGTCCGGCACCGGCCCGAACGTGGTGTCGTGGAATCCGTCACTGCGGGTGGCCCTGCCGGTCGAGCGGGTCGCCGGCACCTACACGGCGGTGGTGACCCACTCGGTCGGGTAGGACGGTGGACCCAGTGCTCGTCCGGCTTCACGGGTTCCAGTAGACGAGGACGCTGGCCTGGTCGAAGCGGCGCTCCTTCAGGTCCGCACGCTGGATCACCCAGTGGATGCTCGCGCCGCCTTGTCTGCCGCCGTGGAACTCGGCCAGCACAACCCAGTCACCAGCGTCGGGTGTCCCACCATCGCGCCCCGACCCGTCGTCGCCGGAGCGGCCCGAGGGGTTGGCGCCCAACCACGCGGGGTTGAAACCGTTGCAGTCAGTGCCGTAGCCGCCCAACAGCAGCGGCGTCGTCCCGTCTTCATAGGAGAACGGGCCGTCCGGCACCTTGCCCAGGACGTCCTTCCACACGTCGGTCAGCTCTTCGAACGGGGGATCTCCCGGCAGCGGCGGAGACCACGGGGGCCCCGGGATCGTCTTGACGTAGGGCAGCGAGATGTCGACAGTGAGGTGCAGATCGCCCTGCGGGATCTCCGCGTAGACCTCGGCGAACTCCTCGTCGTCCGGTGGGAAGCCCGGCGGATACTGCTCCCGTTCCTCGACCGCCACGCCTGCCGGCACGTACCTGACCTCGCCCCAGCCACTTTCCTCGGGCCAGCCGAACAGCAGCAGTTGGCCGTCGGACGGCAGTGGAAGGTCGGTCACGTCTGCCGGAAGGGCAGCGCAGTCGATGGTGGCGATCAAGGGGTACTCGGGGTCCTCGGCGTCGGCCGGAAGCATCACCGGCCCACGGATGGCGCCCACTACCGGCCCGTCACCCCTCTGCGTCAGGAAGGCGGACGGGCGGGCGAGCCCCAGCCAGCGCTCCACGTCGGCGGCGGGGATGCCGCGGCGCAGCGCCCCGGCGCGGACCTGATCGATGATTTTCACGTTTCGGGGAAGCACGGGAGCACCGTAGGTCAGCAGTGCGACGTTTCTCGACCCCGCCGGATGCTGGCTGCCCGCAAAAAAGGCGCACCTGCAATCGATACCGCGATTTGCCGTCGGCGGGCGGCAGGGGGAAGCGCCCGACCATAGCGTCCGGATCGCAGGGTTCCGCGAGCGCGCGATCTGAGGGAGGCGACCATGCAGACGACCGAAGGTGTGGTGTTACCGGGGGAGCGGACCCCGGTCACAGTGAACGTCGACCGCTGGCGGGCGGGGCTACCGCCGCAGGCATGGCCCGAGGGCCTTCCGGTGACCGGCGTGATCTGGCGGCGCGACGTCTTCGCGGTGGCCGACGCGTACCGGGCGGGGTCCGCGAGCCCACGTCAACTACTGACGGCAGTGCTGGTCTGGGCCTACGGACCCATCGGGTACGGCCCGTGGCGCGCCGCCAGGTCGCTCGACGCCGATCCCGACGGCAAACGCCTGGCGTACGCGCTGGAAGAGGTGTCCACGCCAGCGCCCGACGAGGCCGCGCTGTGCACGGCGTACCGCCGCTTCCGCGACCCCGATCACGCTCGCCTGCCCTGGTTGGGGCCGGGCCTGTTCACGAAGGTCCTCTACTTCGTCGGCTACCGGCGAGGGGTGGGCGGCGTGCAGCCCCTGATCCTCGACCGTGTCGTGGCCGGCCTGCTCCCCGCCGAGGCGGGTGTCGGCCGGCGCAACGGCTGGTCGTCCGAGCAGTGGCTGGCCTACCTGCGGTGGGCGGCCGAGCAGGCTCGGGCCCGGGGAGTGGAGCCGGACGCGGTGCAGATGGCGGTCGTGCCCGAGAGGTGAGGTGGCTATCGGGCGCCGCGGAGGCGGGCGTCGAGCGCGTCGAGGTCGGGGACGAACCAGATCTGCCCGCCCTGGTTCGACTCGTGCACCAGGGCGCGCAACGCTGAACTCTCCGCGAGCTGCGCCGAGATGTCGCCGACGACGGCCAGCCGCACCCGGTAGTTGACGAACTTCTGCATCACGTCACCGGCGAAGCGGGTGCCCAGCGTGAAGAAGCGCGCGTCGAGTCGGTTGGCCGGCACGGCCACCACCTGGGCGCCGAGGAACGCCGCCCCGATCAGGTCCAGCGCGTCCTGCTCGGTGGCCACCGGCGGCCCCGCCGGGTCGCAGACCAGCACCGGCACTCCGGCCCGTTCCTGGATCTCGTCAGGCATCGTGAACCTCCCGGTCGAGCAGGCCGTTGTCGGCGTTGAGCACGGCGTCGAGCAGGTGCAGCAACTCGGCGGTGGCGGCCGGGTCACCCAGGATGATGATCTTCAGGCGGTGGCGCTGCTCGTCGTGCACGGTCTGCACCCGCAGCGGGTTGGCCTGGTCGTGGGCGGTGTTGGCGCTGGTGAGCACGAGCGTGCCGAGCCGGTCGGCGGCGGCCCTGTCGACACCGTCGATCTGGACGATGCTCGACACCTCCGCCTGTCTGGCGACGCCGGGCGTGGTCGGGGCCTGGCCGGTGAGCGCGTCGAGATCGCTGGCGGCGATCCGGTACTGCTTGCCGATCCGCACCCCGCGCAGCCGGCCCGAGCGGATGTAGCCGCGCACGGTGCGCACATGCAGGTTGAGCCGGTCGGCCACCTGCTCAACTGAGTACACTTCTTCCGTCATCGCTCCCTACGCTACCCGAATAGGGAAGCATAGGGAGCGATGGGGTCGACTCGTTTATGGCATCAGCTCCAAAGGCTCCGAACACACCTGCGTCAGCGAGACCCAGCGAGGCGTTCGGCCGGTTAACACGCCCGCGCTGTCGGACGGTTCCAGTACCGTCTGGAAACCATGAACGCGCTCGGCGACGCCATCATCGGGCGGGATCACCCCGCGGGTCTGCTGCGCGCCGAGCTGGATCGCGCCACCACCAGCCACGGCGGTCTCGCCCTGGTCACCGGCGAGCCGGGCATCGGCAAGACGACACTCGTCACGTCGGCGGCCCGCGAGGCCCGGCAGCGAGGCGCGCTGGTGCTCGGCGCCGCCTGCTGGGATTCCGACAGCGCCCCCGGCTACTGGCCGTGGGTGCAGGTGCTGCGTGCCCTACGGCGCTCCGCCGACGACTGGGCGGTGGCACGGCAGTCCGCCGAGCCGGCCCTCGCGGCCCTGCTCGGCCAGTCCGGCGCCGGCGGCGACCAGGCCGGTCGCCTCGTCAGTTGGGCCGGCATCGACCCCGGCCCCGACGCCGCCGACCAGGAGGCGTTCGCGCTGTACGACGCGGTTACCGCAGCCCTGGTCGCCGTCTCCCAGCACCGGCCGGTAGTGGTCGTCCTCGACGACCTGCACTGGGCCGACCCGGCCTCGCTGCGGTTGCTGAGCTTCGCCGCCCAGCACACCTGGTTCGAGCGGCTCCTGCTGATCGGCACCTACCGCGACGCCGAGGTCGAGTCGGGCGAGCATCCGCTGCGTCCGCTGCTGATGCCGCTGGTCGCGAAGGCCACCACGATCACCCTCACCGGTTTCACCCGCGACGAGGTCGCCGCACTGATGACCCGGACCGCCGGCCGGGAGCCCGAGGCAAGCCTTGTCGACGAGGTGCACCGGCGCACCGGTGGCAACCCGTTCTTCGTCGAGCAGACCGCGCGGCTGTGGCACGCCGACGACGCGGTCGGCACGATCGCACCCGGCGTACGGGAGGCGGTGCGCCGCCGCCTGGCCCAACTGCCCGCCGCCGTGGTGGAGGCGCTGACCGTCGCCGCCGTACTGGGTCGCGAGTTCCACCGTCAGGTCCTCGCGGCCTGCGCGGCCGCACCCGCGGCGCAGGTCGACCGGCTGCTCGACCGGGCGGTGACCGCCCGACTGGTGGTCGCCCGGGGCGGTGGCCGCTTCGCCTTCGCCCACGACCTGGTCCGCGAAACCCTCTACGACGGGCTGACCGACGACGACCGGCGGGCCCGGCACGGCGCTGTCGTCAGGGCGGTCGACGACCTGCGGGAGCTCACCGACCGGCTGATCCCGGCCGACCTCGCCCGCCACGCCTACCTGGCCGGCCCCGCGCTCGACCGGGCCCGGGTGGCCACGCTGCTGGTCGCCGCCGGGCGGGACGCGTTTGCCCGGCTGGCCGGCGACGAGGCGGCGGTGCACTTCCGCCGAGCCCTCGAGGTCGTCGAAGACCCGGCACAACGAGTGCGGATCCTCGTCGAGTTCGCCGAGTCGCACTATCACCACGCCCGCCGCGAAGAGGTCACCCGACTACTGACCGAGGCCGCCACGCTGGCCCGTTCACTCGACGAACCGGTGTTGCTGGCCCGGGTCGCGCTCACAGTGAACCGCTCCCGCCAGGTCGATACCGCCCAGTCGCTCGAGGCGGCGGAGTTGGTGCGCGAGGCGTACCGCCGGTTGATCGGCGAACCGGACGCCAGCGCGACGGTCGGCGCCCTGGTCGCGGACCTGATCACCGCCAGCGAGACGATCGCCCGTCGAGGGCAGGACGACGAGGCGCTCACCTTCAGCCTCTGGGCCCGCCACGACACGACCTGGGGGCTGGGCACCGCCGCGACCCGAGCCGCGCTCACCGCCGAGATCCGAGACGTGGCCCGGCGGACGGGCGACCGGGAGACCGAGCTGTGGGCCACCTCGCTGCGCTGGGTGGCGCTGCTGGAGCTGGGCGACCCTCGCTTCGCCGAGGAGCTCACCACCTTCGTCGACGCCGAACGGCAGGGTGACTTCGCCCGGCACCGGATGGCCGCGGCCGTCGACAGCGGGATCATCGCGGCGTTCCAGGGTGACTTCGCCACTGCCGACGAGCGGTTCGCCATCCTCACCGACCAAACCGACCCGGGTCACACCGACTTCGGGTTCATGGGCCACCACCTGCGCTGGTCCCGCCTGCTGCTCCAGGGCCGGGTCGCCGAGGCCGCCGTGCTGGTGGACGGGCTGGCCCCGATCGACTACCCCTACCGGGAGCTGCTGCGGGCGATCACCGCGGCCGAACGGGGTGACGGCGAGACGGCGATCCGGCTGACCGCCGGCATCGAGGCCGGCGCCATCCGGTACCCGCGCCCGGTGTCACCGCTCTGGCTACGGTTACGCGCGCAGGCCGCCGCCGCGTCCGCCGACCCGAAGCGCTGCGACGCCGCTCGGGCCGCGTTGGCCCCGCACCGCGGAGAGTGGACGGTAGGGCTCTTCGGCTGCGACATCAGTGGCCCCGTCGACCACTGGCTGGCGCTGATCGACGCCGCCCAGGAACGCTGGGACGACGCCATCGCCGGCTTCGCCGCCGCTCGGGACTCCGCCGACCGGCTGGGCTCGCGACCCTGGTCCCTGCTCGCCCGCACCGGCCTCGTGAACGCCCTCGCCGGTCGAGGTCACCCGGGCGACTCCGCGACGTCGACCGCGTTGCGCGCCGCCGCCATCCAGGAGGCGACAGCCCTCGGCATGACGCAGGTGCTCCACCGGCTCGCCGCCCCGACAGCCCTCGACGCCGCCGGGTCGGCCCAGGCTGCCGCGCCTGGCCAGGCTGCCGGGTCGGGCCAGGCTGTCGCGCCCGGCCGGGCCGCGCCGGTCGCGGCTGCGGTCGAGGGGTACGAGTTTCGGCGCGACGGGCCGGTCTGGCAGCTCGCGTACGAGGGTGTCGTCGTGCACCTGCCCGACGCCAAGGGCCTACACGACCTGCACCTGCTGCTCAGCCGTCCCGGCAGCGACGTGCCCGCCGTGGAGTTGCTCGACCCGGCGGCCGGGCCGGAGCTGGTCGCCGCCCGCCGGTTGGGTGCCGACCCGGTCCTCGACGATGAGGCGAAGGCCCGTTACCGGCGGCACCTGGCCCGCCTCGACGAGGAGATCGACCGGGCCGCCGCCCGCGACGACGACCAGAAGGTGGCCAAGCTGGACGCTGAGCGGGGTGCGTTGCTCGACGAGCTGCGTGCCGCGGCGGGGCTGGCCGGCCGAAGCCGCCGACTGGGCGACGAGGCCGAACGGGCCCGCAAGACGGTGACCGCGCGAATCCGCGACACGTTCCGCAAGCTCGACGACCGGCACCCGGCACTGGCGGGCCACCTGCGCGACGCCGTCTCCACAGGCACCACCTGCCGCTACCTGCCCCCCGGGCCGCTGCCCTGGAAGCTCTAAACCCACCCCGCTCCACCCCACCCCGGCCTCCGCGATCTTGCACTTTCGGTCGCCGGTTCAGGTGGATTCGCCACCTTTGTCGGGACAGTAAGTGCAAGATCGCGGGGCGGGGCGGGGCGGGGCGGGGCGGGGCGGGGCGGGGCGGGGTGGGGTGGGGTGGGGTGGGCGGGGTGGGGTTAGCGGCGGTTGTACCTGTACATGGTCAGGGTGCCGAAGACCAGGACGAAGCCGGCGCTCCAGAGCAGCAGCCACATCGTGGCCGACGGGTCCGACTCGCCGCTCATCGCTCCGCGGATCGCGGCCACCAGTTGCGTCACCGGGTTGACCTTCACGAACGCCTGGAGCCAGCCGGGCATGGTGCTCGGCTCGACGAAGACGTTGCTGAGGAACGTCAGCGGGAACAGCACCATCATGCTGACCCCCATCACCGACTTCTCGCTGCGCAGGATCAGGCCGAAGAACGTCCACACCCAGGAGAACGCGAACGAGAAGACCACCAGCAGCCCGATCCCGACGACGGCCCCGACCACCCCGCCTTCGGGGCGGAACCCGAGCACCAGCCCGAGCCCCAGGATCACCACGGCGGCGAGGATGTAGCGCAGCACGTCGCCGAAGATCATGCCGACCAGGGCGGCCGGGCGCCAGATGGGCAGCGTCCGGAACCGGTCGAAGATGCCCTTCTCGATGTCGGTGTTGAGGCCGATGCCGGTGTACATGGTGATCATGACGACGCTGGTCACCATGATGCCGGGCAGGAAGAACTGCAGATATTCGCGCGGGCTGCCGGCCAGGGCGCCACCGAACAGGTACGTGAACATCAGCACCATGATGATCGGGAACGCGGTCACGTCGAAGAGTTGCTCCGGCACGTGCTTGATCTTCAGCATGGCCCGCCAGCCGAAGGTGAGCGACGCGCCCAGCGCGCTCGGCCGAGGCGGTCGGGAACCGGGCGCGAGCACTGTCGCCAGCGCCTCGGCGGACGGGACGTAGACGGTCGGCGCCCGTTCGGTAGTGGTGGTGGTGTCGCTCATCGGGCTGCCTCCAGCTCGTCGTCGCGCTCGTCGGTCGGCACGGCGGGGTGGTCGGTCAGGGCCAGGAAGACCTCGTCCAGGCTCGGCTGGCCGAGGGAGAAGTTGTCGACCACGATGCCGGCGCGGGCCAGGTCGCCGAGCACGCGAGCGGCCTGGGAGCTGGCGTCGAGGTCGGTGCCGGCCTCGCCGACGCGGGCGGTCAACGCCACCGGATCGGCGGCGAGCTGCACCGGTACGTCGAGTGCCTCCCGGAGCACCCGCTCCGCCTCGGGGCGCTGAGCGGGGTCGCGCAGTCGCAGGTGGACGGTGCCGGAGCCGATCGACGACTTCAACTCACCAGGGGTGCCCTCCGCGATCACCCGGCCGTTGTCGACGACAGCGATCCGTCCCGCGAGCTGGTCGGCCTCGTCGAGGTACTGGGTGGTCAGCAGCACCGTCGTGCCGTGGGACACCACCGCCCGGACGATCTCCCACACCTGGTTGCGGCTGCGCGGGTCGAGACCGGTCGTCGGCTCGTCGAGGAAGAGCAGATCCGGGGTGTTCAGGATGCTGGCGGCGATGTCGATGCGTCGCCGCATCCCGCCCGAGTACTTCTTCACCTGGCGGTCACTCGCCTCGGTCAGACCGAACGCGGCCAGCAGGGCCGCGGCGCGCTCCCGAGCGGCCGGCTTGCGCAGGCCGAGCAGGCGGGCGAGGAGCACCAGGTTCTCCGTGCCGGTCAGGTCCTCGTCGACGGAGGCGTACTGGCCGGTGAGGCTGACCCGGGAACGGACCTTGTCGGCCTCGGTGACCACGTCGTGCCCGAAGACCCTGGCGGAACCGCCGTCGGGTCGCAGCAACGTGGCGAGCACCCGGACTGCTGTGGTCTTGCCCGCGCCGTTCGGGCCGAGCAGACCGTAGACGGTGCCGGCGGGCACCTGGAGGTCGATGCCGGCCAGCGCCCGGGTGTCCCCGAACGAGCGGGTGAGCCCCTCGGCCTCGATGGCCAGACCGGTGGTGCGTCTACTCATGATCCTTACCTTTCGTGTTGGACGTGTTCAGGAGACGTAGGGTCGAGCCGCCCGGCCGTCGCGCAGTGCCAGACCCCACCAGCGCAGCTGGTCGAGCAGGACGCCGACGTCGCGTTGCCGTTCGTCGGTGCACTGGGCGGTCGGCTCGCCGGCGAGCAGGTCGATCCCGACGACGTCGCGCACCGTCATCGCGTGCAGTGCGGTGAAGACGGTACGTAGTTGGTCGACCGCGTGCTGGCCGGTGGAGCGACAGCCGTACGACACGAAGCCGACCGCTTTGGCCTGCCACTCGTCGTACGCGTAGTCGATGGCTTGTTTCAAGGGCGCCGGGAAGCTGTGGTTGTACTCGGGGGTGACCACGACGAACGCGTCCGCCCGGCCCACCTCGCGGACGAACGCCCGGATGGACGCGGTCGGCTCGGCGGGGTAGGTGGCCGGGAAGTCGTACTCGGTCAGGTCAACGACAGTCACCGCCAGGTCGTCGTGCCGCACGGCCTGCTCGACGAACCAGGCCGCCAGCCGGTCGCCGACTCGTCCCTCCCGGGTGCTGCCGACGATCACGGCGATCCGCAACTGTGCCATGGCCCACCTCCCTTCCACACTGAAGGCGCGAGGTGACGACACGCGCCCGCTAGATCCGATCTAGCGGGCGCGGTTCGGGGCGAAATGTCGGTGGGATCCGCTTGACTGGGGGTCGACGAACGGGGGCGCGATGGCACAGGTACGCATCGAGCCGTGGCACGAGGACGACCTCGACCTGCTGCGGCAGCTCAACTCACCGGACACCCGCAAGCACACCGGCGGCCCGGAGACCGACGAGCAGGTGCTCGCCCGGCACGATCGTTACGTGCACTTCTCGGGCACCGAGCAGGGCTGCATGTTCACGCTGGTGCTGGCGGACGGGGTGCGGGCGGGCAGCGTCGGCTACTGGGCCCGCGAGTGGCGCGACCAGCCGGTGTACGAGCTGGGCTGGGCGGTGCTGCCCGCGTACCGGGGGCAGGGGCTGGCGACCGCGGCGGTGCGCGCCGTGGTGGACGTGGCCCGCGCCCGACGGGACCGGCACTACGCCCACGCCTACCCCTCTGTCGACAATCCCGCCTCGAACGCTGTGTGCCGCAAGGCCGGCTTCACGCTGCTCGGCGAGACCGGTTTCGAATACCCGCCGGGGCAGATGATGCGGGCCAACGACTGGCAGCTCGACCTGACCGCCCCACCGACGGTGAGCTGAGGTCGGCGGGGCGGCCGGTGACAGGTCACCAGGTGGTGTCGAGGCGGTGCCGTTGCTCGGCGGTCAGCTCCAGGTCGACCGCTGCCAGGCTCTCCTCCAGCTGCGCCACCGACGAGGCGCCCACCAGCGGAATGGACGGCAGCTCCCCGCCCAGCAGCCAGGCGAGCACCACCTGGTTGACGGTGGCGCCGCTCTGCTCAGCCACCTCCCGCAGCGCGGCCAGTCGCCGTGGCGCGCTCGGCAGGTCGTACGCCGAGCTGAGGGGCTTGTCCGCCCTGGTGAACGCCCCCTTGAGCAGCGGCGAGTACGCCACCAGGGTCAACTCGGGCTCGGCCCGCAGGTAGCTGAGCAGGTCACCGCTGACACCGCCCGGCTCGCCGTCCGGGTCCAGTTCGCTGATCAGGTCGGTGCGGTTCGGCAGGTAACTGCGGTGGTACTGGAGCACCTCGTACCCCGGCAGGCCGGCGGCGGCGGCCAACGCGCGGGCCCGCTCCACCCGCCAGGCCCGGTGGTTGCTGGCGCCCAGCAGACCCACAGTGCCCTCGGCGACCAGCTCGGCGAAGCCCTCCACGGTCTCCTGGAGCGGCACGGTTCGGTCCTCGATGTGCGCGTAGAGCAGGTCCAGCCGCTCCACCCCGAGCCGTTCCCGGCTGCGCTCCGCGGACTCACGGATCACCTTGGCGGAGAGGCCCTCGGCGTTGTCCAGGTAGCTGGTCCCCGGGGCCAGCGGTCGGGCGCCCAGCTTGGTGGCGATGACGATCTCGGCGCCGACGCCCCGGCTGCGCCGCCACCGGCCGAGCAGCTCCTCGCTCTGCCCGCCCTGCCCGCCGTCCACCCAGAACGCGTAGTTGTCCGACGTGTCGATGAATGTGCCGCCGGCCTCGACGTACCGGTCGAGGATCGCGTACGAGGTGGCCTCGTCGGTGGCGCTGCCGAAGAGCATCGCGCCGAGGCTGAGCACGCTGACCTCGCGCCGGGTCGCCGGGTCGGCGCCGATTGTGCGGTACCGCATGGGGGTCTCCTCTCGTGCGCCCTACCTGTGGGCGCACGAGTCACAGTGCCGGCTGGAGCGCACTCCAGGTCAAGCGCTCAGTGGCGGACCTGCGGGCCGCCTACGGCCGTTACCCGGCCGACCCGGCGATCCGTGAGCTGGTCACCGAGCTGCTCGGTATCTCGCCCCGGTTCGCGCGGCTGGTGGGCGGAGCACGACGTCGCGGGTCGCGCCCTGACCTTGCCGGCAGCCGACCAGCCCGTCCCCGTGGTCGGACCGCCGGTAGAGCACGCTGTGCCGCTCCCTGGTGCGCACCACCAGACCGGAGCGCAACAGCACCCCCAGGTGGTAGGAGACGGTGGCCGGGGCCAGCCGGTGGCGCTCGCTGAGCTGCCCGGTGGACCGGGGCACGTCCAGGTCCGCCAGGATGGCCGCCCGGCTCGCACCGACCAGGTCACCGAGCCGACCCGCCCGGCGCTGGTCCGCCCGTCCGGCGCCGACCGGGTAGACCAGCACGGCGTTGCCCTCGTCGCAGAGCTGGGTGGACACCTGGGGCCAGGCCAGCGCGGACGGCGCGAGCACCAGCTCCGCGTCGGTCAGCGCCGTGGTGATCCGGTACGAGCTGTCGATGGTCAGCGACCTGCCGGTCCAGCCGACCTTCGGGTGCAGGCCGTTCAGCATGCTGCCCACCCCGGCGGTGGCCATCGCGGTGGCCCGCACGGCCAGTTCGGCCTCCAGCGTGGCCCGCACCGCCGGCCACTGCTCGGCGAGCGAGGTCCGCCAGAAGTGCCGCAGCCCATCGGTGACCCGCCGGGCGAGGGTGCCGTCCTCGACCGCCGCGCGGACCCGCGTCGGCATCGGGCCCGTCGGGAACCGCTCGTTCACCTGCGTCGCCACCTCGTTGGCAGGGGTCGCCGCCATGGCCGCCAACTGCTGCTCGAAGATCGCGTCGAGCGGGCCCAGCGGCGGCTTCGGCGTGAGCAGGTCCGGCGTGTAGCCGACCCGGCCGGGCGGGGTCACCAGCTCCGCGACCAGGGCTACGTCGGGGTGCCGCAGCGCGGCGCGGGCGGCCGGACCGGGATCGCCGTGCACCGGATGCCCGAATCGCGAGAGCGCGGCCCGCAGCCAGGACGTCACCTCCCAGGCCGGCGAGATCGCCAACCGGAGCCGGGCGAGGCTCGAACCGTCCAGATGCGTGACCATCACAGCGCGGATCGTACAAGCGGTGGCATCGATGTGCCGTCCGCATTCGAGTGGGTTCGAATCACTGGCCGACTGCGTCGCTGGCCGGGTTGGCTGCGACGGCAACACCACCCCTCCTGAGGAGAAACCGATGCGCCCACCCGCCTCCGCCCGTCCCGCCGGCCGGCTCGGCCGCACGATCGCCCTGCTCGGGCTCACCGCCGGCCTCCTCGCCGCCGCTCCGGCCGCGGTGTCGGCCGCCACCCCCGGCCCGGGCGACACCACAACCGGGGACGCGACGGCCCACGGCTGCGAGCGCGCCTTCGACCGCGCCGTCCGGGCGTACGTGGAGACCACCGCCCGGCGCGACCTGGACGGCTTCGCCGCGCTGCTGCACCCCGAGGTCACCTCCGTCTTCGCCTCCGACGGAGAGGTGCTCGACGGCAAACGGGCCACCGTGGACTGGCTGCGCGGGTTCTTCGCCGATGATTCCTGGACCCAGTCATTCAGTGTGGCCAAACGGACCGTGGTGGGCTGCCGGACCGGGTTCGTGCTGTTCGACTCCGTCTACGCGGTGCCGGCCACCGGCACCAGGGTGCCGCTGTTGATCGGGGTCAGCTACACGTACCAGCACGGCCGGTGGCTCGTGCTGCAGAACCAGGACTCCGTGGGCCGCGTCTGACCAGGGGGGTCGCATCGGGGGGAGGGGCGGGCGCCACCGCTGCGGCGCCCGCCCCTCGGCGGCCCAGGTCAGTTGGGCAGGTAGGCGAAGGTGTCCGGGTTCGGGCCCTGCCGGCCCGCCTCGCCCTTGTCCAGCGCGGTGATCCGCTCCATCGCGGCGTCGTCCAACTCGAAGTCGAAGATCCGGGTGTTCTCCTCGATCCGCTTCGGGGTGGTCGACTTCGGGAAGATGATGTCGCCGCGCTGCACGTGCCAGCGAAGCACCACCTGCGCCGGGGTCCGGTCGAGCTGCCCGGCGATGTCGACGACCGTCGGATCGTCGAGCACCTTGCCCTGCGCGATCGGCGACCACGCCTCGGTGAGGATGTTGTGCTCACGGCCGTAGGCGCGGACCTCGTCGTTGGTGAAGTACGGGTGCGCCTCGATCTGGTTGACCGCCGGCACGACGCTCGCCTCGGCGGCCAGCCGCTCCAGGTGCGACACCTGGAAGTTCGACACGCCGATCGAGCGGGCCCGGCCGTCGCGCTGGAACTCCTCCAGCACCTTCCAGGTCGAGACGTAGTCGCCGTCGTAGAGGGTGGGCAGCGGCCAGTGGATCAGGAACAGGTCGATGTAGTCCATCTTCAGCGCCGCGAGCGTCGAGTCGAACGCCCTGCGGGCGTCGTCGGGGCGGTGGAAGGCGTTGTTCAGCTTGCTGGTCACGTAGACCGAACCCCGGTCGAGGCCGGACACGCGTACCGCCTCGCCGACCTCGGCCTCGTTGCCGTACATCTGCGCGGTGTCGATGTGCCGGTAGCCCACCTCGAAGGCGGCGGTCACCGCCGCGACAGTGTCCTTCGGCTCGATCTGGAACACCCCGAAGCCGAGCTGCGGAATGGTGGTGCCGTCGTTCAGGCTGATGTCGGGAATCGTGATTGCCACTGCGGCTCCTTCTCGTCTTCGTTTCCTGTCATCCATACCCGGGTGGGTGGACGATCCACCGCCCAATCGGGGGTGACGAACGCGACGGCCCGTCGGTTCACCCGGTCGTGTCGAACAGCACCGGCCACGGCCGTGCGGCCGGCACCGACGTCGCGGCCGGCGCGGGAGCTGTGGGCTCGGCGTCGGCCAGCACCTCCGCGGCGAGTTGGCCGAACATCGCCGCCGCCGGGTGCGCCGACCGATCCGGCCAGGCCGCCGAGGTGCGCTTGGTCAGCGGCGCGTCGCTGATCGGCCGCCAGGCCATCCGGGGTTCCCGGCGGGCCACCGCCGCCGGTTCCACTGCCACCCCGCCGCCGGCCAGCACCAGCCCGCACAGGAACTCCGGGTTGCGGGCCGGACGCACCCGGGCCGGGCGCCACCCGTGCTGCCGGCACACCGCCAGCAGGTGGTCGTGCCAGCCGGGGGCGGTGGCGCGGGGAGCGGCCACCAGGTCCAGACCGGCCAGCGACGCGAGCGTCACCTCGCGGCCGCGGGCCAGCGGCGAGGTGCGCGGCAGCAGCACCCCCAGGGGTACGTCGACCGGGGCGCCGAAGCGCAGCCCGTCCGCCGCCACCGGGTGATGCACGAGCCCCACGTCCAGGGTCCGCTCGGTGAGCATCCGCACCTGCTCGGCAGTGGTCAGCTCGTGCAGTTCCACGTCCAGGCCGGGCGCCCGGGTGGTGAGCCCGTCCAGCAGTGAGCGCAGCGTCACGGCGGGCGTCTCCGGTGGCACCCCGGCGCGGAGTACGCCCAGCTCACCGGCGCGGATCTGCCCCATCAGGCTGCGGAGCCGACCCTCGCCGGCGAGTAGTTCCTCCGCCTCGCCGAGCAGCAGCTCCCCGGCGGTGGTGAGGCGCACCTGCCGGCGGGACCTGTCGAACAGCTCGACAGTCAGCTCCCGTTCCAGCCGCTGGATCGACTGGCTCAGTGGCGGCTGGGCCATCCCGAGCAGCTCCGCGGCCCGCCCGAAGTGCAGTTCGTGTGCGACCACCACGAAGTGCCGCAGGTGCCGGAGCAGATCCACGGCCGGGACCCTACGCCAGCGCGACCACTGCGGCGCTGGATACCGTGCTGGCGTGGACGTGGAGGAACGGATCGAGGCCATCTTCGCCGCCGTCGGGGTGACGGCCAGCCTGCACGTCGTGGAGCTGGACGCCGTCGACCTGAGAGTCGTCGACGACGGCGGACCGGTCGGCGGGCCCGGTGAGGTCGGGGTGCGGGCCGACGAGCAGGTGGTGATCGCCTCGATCTTCAAGATCCTGCTGGTGTTGGAGTTCGCCCGGCAGGTCGAGGCCGGTCAGCTGGACCCGACCGAGCGGGTACTGGTCACCGCCGCCGACCGGCTCGGTGGGTGGGGTCTGGCCGGCTGTGACGACGACGCCGAGGTGTCGCTACGCGACCTCGCGTACTTCGCCATGTCGGTCACCGACAACACGGCCGCCGATCTGCTGCTGCGCCGGGTCGGCCCGGACCTGCTGCCGATGCTCGCCGTCGAGCTGGGGCTGACCCGTACCCGCGTCCTCGGTGGCCCTCGGGAACTGGTCGAGATGATGCTCGCCGACGTGGGCGCCCGGACCGAGGCGGAGTTCGCCCGGATCTTCCCCACGCTGCCGGCGGACCGGGTCCGGGCGATGCGGGTCTTCGACCCCGCGCACACCACGTCCAGCACCGCCCGGGAGATCACCCGGCTGCTCACGCTGATCTGGCGGGACGAGGCCGGGCCGGCGGCGGCCTGCGCGATGGTCCGCACCTGGATGGCCCGGCAGATCTTCTGGACCCGGCTGGCCGCCGGTTTCCCGCCCGGCGTCCGGGTCTCCGGAAAGACCGGCACCCTGCCCGGGTTCCACCTGGAGGCCGGGGTCGCCGAATACCCCGACGGCGGCCGGTACGCGATCGCCGTCTTCGCCCGCGCCGAACAGTTGACTGCGCGCCGCATCGACGTGGACCTGGCGATGGGGGAGGCCGCCCGGACGGCCGTCGAGGCGCTGCGCGGCGACTGATTTCGCGACCCTCCGCCCGCCGCCGCACCCCCGCTGAGCAGGACCGATATCCGCTGGCGTATCAAAGCCGACGGCCCTTGATCTTGGACTGGCGCCCGGTGCCACTGCTTGGCTCGTGGTCGACACATCACCCGACCACGGGGAGTAGATCCGCATGCCCAGTCTCGACCGCCGACGCTTCCTGCGCGACGCCGCCGCCACCACCGCCCTGGTCTCCGCCGGTGGCCTCGCCGCCGGCGTCGCCACCCCGGCCCAGGCCGCACCCTCGACCGCCGCGCCCACGCCGACCGCTCGCCGCAAGGGCGCGGTCAGCTTCCGCTGGTGGGGTACGGCCGGCTGGCGCGTCGACATCGGCGACCGCACCGTTCTCGTCGACCCGTTCCTCAGCCGGATCGACACCGGGCTGTTCACCGGGGCGTTCAAGACCGATACCGCGTTGACGGTGCGCACCGACGTGATCGACCCGCGGGTCGACCGGGCCACGACGGTGCTGGTCACGCACACCCACTGGGACCACTTCATGGACGTGCCGTACATCGCCGAGCGCACCGGCGCACGGGTGTTCGGCACGCTGACCGCGTACCACCTGGGGTTGGCCTACGGGCTGCCGTCGACGCAGCTCAGCGCCGTCAAGGGTGGGGAGGTGCTGGACTTCGGCGACCACAGCGTCGAGGTGGTCGGCTCACTGCACAGCCGCAACCCGTCGTACTCGGTGGCCTTTCCCGGGGTGCGGGTCAGCCCGCCGCCGCAGCCGGCCACCATCGCCGACCTCCCGGAGGGCGACACGCTGGGCTACCTGCTGCGGGTCGACGGCGGACCGTCGGTCTACTTCACCGGGGCCAGCGACGTCGCCGAGCGGAACCTCACCGGCCTCGCGCCCGACGTGGCGATGGTGGCCATGCAGAACGCCACCACCACCGGCGACTACCTGCCCCGGCTGCTGGCCGGCCTCGACTACCCGAAGGTCGTGGTGCCGGTGCACTACGACAACTTCGAGACGGCGTTGCGGAACCCGCCGCCGGTCGCCCCGACCGATCGCACCCGGCTGAACGAGATGATCGCGGCGGTGCGCCGGATCTCGCCGCGCAGCCGCGTGCTGGTCCCCGAGTACGAGACCGCTTACCACTTCTGAGCAGCGTCGGTGGGGGTCGCCGAGCAGTGGCCCCCACCCCGGTCAGGAAGCGGTCATCTCCGCGAGGGCCCGCACCGACTTCCAGTTGCGGGAGGTGGCCACCACGCCGAGCTTCTTCTCCAGGTACGCGTTCGTGAACTTCGACCGCCCGTAGCCGCCGTCGACGTAGTGCAGGAACACCTCCCGGCCGGTCACAGTGAACGACACGTTCTCGCCACCGGGCACAGCCAAAGCGTCCACACTGGACTTGCTCGGTGCGGTGGCGAGGAAGGCCACCAACAGTCGCGTCGGGTCGTCCTCCCGGTCGGCGTACGGGTTGCCGCCGGCGATCGCCGCCAACTCGCGGCCGCTGCGCACCAGCACCGGCACTGTCAACGCCAGCTCGTCGGTGAGCGCCCGAGCGATGCCGGCGGCCAGCTTCTCCGCGTCGCGCACCGAGCTGCCGAAGGCCACGTTGCCGCTCTGCAGGTACGTCGTGACGTCGGCGTGCCCGAGGTCGGTGACGATCCGGCGCAGGTCGGCCATCGCCAGTCGGGTGGTGCCGACGTTGATCCCACGCAGCAGGGCGACGTACCGGGTCATCCCGTCCTCCTCCGTCCACATGGGTCCGGCGTCAGCCTAGCGGTGTGAGCGGAGCTGTCGGACGGGATCGATAGGCTTCCACCGCCGGCCGCCACCCAGCGAATCACCGGTCTTTCCTGGAGGTCAACTCGCCCACGTCGAGACACGACCTCGCTACCCCGACCGGTGGGGACCCACAAGGCCCGTCTCGTACGCGACGATGACCAGTTGGGCGCGGTCGCGTACCGCCAGCTTGGTCAGCAGCCGCCCGACGTGCGTCTTGACGGTGGCCTGGCTGAGGTTGAGGTGCGCGGCCAACTCCGCGTTGGACAGGCCCCGGGCGATCAACGCGAGCACCTGCCGTTCGCGGTCGGTCACCCCGTCGAGGCGCCGGGGCAGCGGCCTGGTCGGCTCCGGCTGCCGGGCGAACTCGTCGATCAGCCGGCGGGTCACCGTCGGCGCGAGCAGCCCCTCTCCGGCGGCGACCACCCGGATCCCGGTCAGCAGGTCCGCCGGTGGGGTGTCCTTGAGCAGGAACCCGCTGGCCCCGGCGCGCAACGCCCCGTAGACGTACTCGTCGAGGTCGAACGTGGTCAGGATGATGACCCGGGTGTCGGCCGTCGCCGGGTCGGCGCAGATCCGCCGGGTCGCCTCGATGCCGTCCATCTCCGGCATCCGGACGTCCATCAGCACCACATCCGGCCGGTGCTGGCCAGTCAACGCGACAGCCTCCACACCGGTGCCCGCCTCGCCGACAGTGGTGCAGTCCGGGCTGAGGTCGACCAGCAGCCGGAAACTGCCGCGCAGCAGCGCCTGGTCGTCGGCGATCAGCACGCGGATCACGCGGCCACCCGGTAGGGGAGGCTGGCCGTCACCGTGAAGCCACCGTCGGAGCGGGGGCCGGCGCGGAACTCCCCGCCGTGCAACGCCACCCGTTCCCGCATGCCGATCAACCCGTGCCCCTCCCCGCCGAGCAGGACCGGCCGCTGGCCGTCGTCGGTCACCTCCACCCGCACCTCGTCGGGCCGGACGGTCACCGTAGCCCGGCAGGCGGCCGGCGCCGCGTGCTTCACCACGTTCGTCACCGCCTCCTGCACGATCCGGTACACAGCGAGGCCCACCGACTCCGGCACCGCGCCGGTCGGCTCGTCCCGCCGCACGTCGAGCTGAACGTCGACGCCGCCGATCGCCGCCTGCCGGGCGAGGAGGGGCAACTCGTCCAGCCCTGGTGTCGGCGCGTACGGGCTGTCCTCGCGGAGCACGCCGAGCACCCGACGGACGTCGGTCAGCGCGGTGCGGCCGGTCTCCTCGATGACCCGCAGCGCGGCGCCCGCCTCGCGGGGGTCGGCCTCGGCGACGTGATTGGCGACGGCCGCCTTCACCACTATGAGACTGAGCGTGTGCGCGACCACGTCGTGCAGTTCACGCGCCACCCGCAACCGCTCCTCGGTGGCGGCCTGACGGACCAGCTGATCACTCTGCCGGGTGGCGAGGGCGCGTCGCTCCCGGATCAGCCAACCGATCACCCAGGCCGGCGCGACCATGACTGTGGCGTAGACGACACCGCCGGTCCGCGACCAGAGGTCGCCAGCTGTCAGCGCCAGGCCGACGCTCACCAACGCCAGACAACCGGCGGCGCAGAGCATCGACCGGCGGGTGGGCGTCAACACGGCCACCGTGTAGAAGGACAGGCCGATGGCGAACGCCGGAGCGGCGGCCGCGAAGTTGGGTATCACCCCGGTGATCAGGGCAACGGTGGTGATCGAGCTGATCACGACGGCCACCGTCATCGGCCACCGTCGCCGGACGGCCAACGGCAGCCCGAGGGCCATCCCGACCAGCACCGACACCCAGAGCGGTTCGCGTACGCCGCCGTGCAGCGGCGATTCCAGCGCGGCGTACGGGCAGAGCAGCCCACCGACGGCCACCGCCAGCAGGGCGTCCACCCTGTACAGGTCCACCGGCCGCATCCGTCGGGTGAGCAGAAGAGCGGTCATCCGTCGAACGGTAACGGCCGACTGGGCTGGCCGCGTCCGCCTGCGGGTGGTCATCCCGCAGGACGACCCGCCGGCGGTTGCGGGCCGCCGCGTCCACCCGGGGGAGGGCCGGAAAGTGCCCGCCCCGGCACGACGCGCCGCACCCCCGGCATTCGGCACGGTAACGGTCATGACCACAGACACGGTGACCCTGACGGGGCTGCGCGCGGTGTACGGCACCGGGACCCGGCGGGTGACGGCGCTCGACGGCGTGACCACAAGCTTCGCGAGCGGCACGTTCACTACGGTGATGGGCCCCTCCGGCTCGGGGAAGTCCACACTGCTGCACTGCGCGGCGGGGCTGGACCGTCCGACCGAGGGGACCGTCACGATCGACGGCACCAGCCTCAACGACCTCGGTGAGGACGAGCTGACCCGGCTGCGGCGGGACCGGATCGGCTTCGTCTTCCAGGCGTTCAACCTCGTGTCCACGCTGACCGCCGCGCAGAACGTCGAGTTGCCGTCGCGTCTGGCCCGCCGCCGCCCGCCGGCCGGGGACGTGGCCGCCGCCCTCGACGCCGTCGGCCTCGCCGACCGGGCCGGGCACCGGCCGAGTGAGCTGTCCGGCGGGGAGCAGCAGCGCGTCGCCGTGGCCCGAGCGTTGATCACCCGTCCGGCGGTGGTCTTCGCCGACGAGCCGACCGGGGCGTTGGACAGCGCGTCCTCCCGGCAGGTGCTCCGGCTGCTGAGAACGCTCGTCGACGACCACGGGCAGACCGTCGTGATGGTGACCCACGATCCCGCCGCCGCCGCGTACGCCGATCGGGTCCTCCTGCTGGCCGACGGCCGCGTCGTCGACGAGCTGACCGGCCCGATCACCGCCGCCGTCGTCGCCGCCCGGATCGCCGAGCGGGAGACCGTCGCGGAGTCGTCGTGCTGAGCGTCCGGCGGTCGGCGAGCGCGTTCGTGGCCGTCGCCATCGGGGTCACGCTGGTCGCGGCGGCCACCCTGCTGCTCGCTTCCGGCCGCCCGCAGGTGCCGGACCGGCTGACGCGGGCGGCGGTCGTGGTGCAGAGCCCCGAGGCGGGTGCGTCAGCTGACGAGTTCGTGCCGACCCGGCCCTGGTCCGCCAGCGCGGCGGCGGAGTTGACCGGCAGGCTGGCCGGTCTGCCGGACGTGGTGGCGGCGGTGCCGGACCGCACCTTCTACGCCCAGCCGCTCGTCGACGGCCGGCCCTCGGCCGCCGACACCCGGCGGGAGGACTCCTACCAGGGGCACGGTTGGTCCAGCGCCCAACTCGGTGGGCTGCGCCTCACCGCCGGCGAGCAGCCCCGCCGGCCCGGCGAGGTGGTCGTCGACAGGGCGCTCGGACTGCGCGTCGGCGCACCGGTCACAGTGCTGACCGCGGCGGGCCCGGAGTCGTACACAGTCACCGGTCTGGTCGACGGACCCGGCGTCCATGTCGCGGACGAGGTCGCCGCCGCGCTCGCGCCCGGCGTGCGGGCCATCGGGCTGGTGCTCGCCCCGGACGCCGACCCCGAGCGCGTCGCCACTGCGGCTCGCGGAGTCGTCGCCGGGGACGGACGGGTGCTCACCGGTGCCGCCCGTGGTGCGCTGGAGCCGCGCGGCGACGCCCGTACCCGGTGGATCGGCATGCAGGTGCTCACCGCCACGGCAGCCCTCGCCGGCTTCGTCACGGTGTTCGTGGTCGCCTCCACCTTCGCGTTCACCATCGCGCAGCGCCGCCGCGAGCTGGGCCTGCTGCGCGCCGTCGGCGCCACCGGACGCCAGGTCCGCCGCATGGTGTACGCCGAGGCGCTCGCCGTCGGCGTGTCGGCGGGGCTCGTCGGCCTGCTGGTGGGCGCGGCGCTCGCCCCGTTGCTGGGCCGGCTGCTGGTCGACGTCGGCTACGAACCGTCGACCTTCCGGGTCCGCTACGAACTCTGGCCGGTCGCGGTCTCGCTCACCGCCGGGCCGGTGATCGCGTTGCTGGCCGTCTGGTCGGCGTCCCGCCGGGCGGCGCGGGTCCGCCCGTTGGAGGCGTTACGCGAGGCTGCTGTGGAGCAGCGACCGATCGGGCGGCTGCGCGCCGCCACCGGGGTGCTGCTTCTCGCGGCGGGGGCCGCGCTCAGTGTGGGGACGGCGACCGCCGACGAGGCGCGGGTGGGGGCGCAGTACGCGCTCTACGCGGTGATGGCGCTGGTGGCCGGCACCACTGTGCTCGCCCCGGTGGTGGTCGGGCCGCTGGTGTGGCTGCTGCGTTCTCCGGTGCGCCGCCCCGGTGGCGCGATCGGGATGCTGGTCCGGGGCGGGGCGTTGACAGCGACCCGGCGGACCGCCGCCATCGCCGCGCCGGTGCTGCTCACTGTCGCGTTCGCGGTGCTGGTGTCCGGAATGGTGCGCACCAGCACCGCCGCGTATGCCGCGGGTCGGGCGGACAACGTGAACGCCGGCTGGATCGTCGTGCCGGACCGTGCGCCCGGCCTGTCCGATCGGGCCGTCACCGCGACCGGTGGCACCGCCCTCCTGCCGACCACCGTCTACCGCACCGACCCCGGAACGTCGCCGCCGAACCGGCCGATGACCGCGCTCGGCGTGGACCCGGAGGGCTTCGCCGCCGCGAACCGGGTGCTCACCGTCGTCGCCGGTTCGCTGAACGATCTGAGGGGTGACGACACTGTGGTGGTAACCGCCTCGGCGAACCGGCTGCCGTCCGAGCCGTACCCGGTGGTCTTCGCCGACGGGACGACTGTGTCGTTGCGTGTCGTCGCCGTGGTCGACGACACCTCGATCCCCGGCGACCTGCTCGTACCCCGGGCCGTGGTGCGGGCGCACGACCCGTCGGCGCTGACGTCCACCGTGTTCGTCCGGAATCGCATCGATCCACCGGTCGGCGCGCGGATCCTCGACGTCCCGGGCTGGGCGGCCGAGGCGGACGCCGCCGAGGACCGCCTCGTCTGGCTCTTCACACTGCTGCTGATCGGGGTGTCCGCCGGCTACGGCGCCATCGCGGTGGCCAACACGCTGCTGCTGGCCGCTGCCGGCCGCGCCGCGGACCTGCGGCTGATCCGGATGGCCGGGGCGACCCGACGGCAGGTCATCTGGCTGGTCACGGCGGAGTCCGCACTGGTGGTCCTGATCGGCGCGCTGCTGGGTGGTGCCGTCGCGTTCGTCGGTCTGCTCAGCATCAGCGCCGGCCTCGCCGAGCAGGTCGGTGCCCCCGTCGACCTGGTGATGCCGTGGTCGGTGGTCGCCGGTGTGGTGGGGCTGTGTCTGTTGCTCGCGGTGCTGTCCAGTGTGCTGCCGACGTGGCGGCTGCTGCGCCACAGTCCCGCCCGGTCACCGGTCGGCGGATGACCGCGCCCTCCCGCACTGGCGGTTGGGCCGCTACCGTCCACTGATGCGATCCGCGCGGCCGGTCGGGCTGCTCCTCTCCGCCGCCGCCGTCGTGCTCTGGGCGTACGGCATGACCACGTGGCAACCGCTGACCGAGCCGCTCGGCCCGTGGTCGGAGCACCTGCCGGGCAACAACACCTACTGGGCGCGCGACCTGCGGTTCATGGCGATCATGGGTGTGCCGCTCGGGTTGGTGCTGGCCGGGCGAGGGCTGATGCGGTGGGGCGGCCCGGCGGTGGTGCTGGGCGGCTGCTGGGTCGCCGCCGACGTGGCGATCGACCGGGCCGACCCGATCGGCTCCGACGCGACGGTGCTGCTCGCCGTCGCCGGGTGCGCCGTGCTCGGCGTGGTCACGGCGCTTCTGCTCTGGTGGGAGCGCCGCACGCTGCCAGCGCGGGAGCCTGGTACGTCGTCGGGACGGGAGCGCGGCACGCCTCCGGCTTCCGACCGGCGGGTGCTGACCGGGGCGGCCTGCGTGGCCGGGGTGCTGACGCTGGTGGCGGCCGCGATGGAGTCACCGACCGACCGGGAGCCGGAGCTGAACCAGGGCGCCCTGGTCACCGCGGCGCTGCTGGTGGCAGTGGCAGTCGGTGCCGCGCTGGCGGCGGCTCCGGCGCGGACCCGGGTTCGTGTCGGGCTGGCGGTCGGTCTCACAGTGGTGGCCCTGCTCGGCGTCGGGCTGGTCCGTGCCACAGCGCCCGGCACACGACTCCTGCCGGAGGTCGCTCTCGGGGCGGTGCTGCTCACCGGGGTCACACTGCTGGCGTGGGACTGGCCGGGCGGTCGGCCGATCTGGTGGCACCACGCCCTGGCCGCGCTCATCGCGCTTGTGGGCCCGGTGGTGTTCCTGGTGGCCACTGCCATTCCCATGATGATCATGATGCCGATCGGCGCGACGTTCACCGCCCTGGCCGGCAACAGCCCGATCCACGCCGCCGACTCCGATCTGCTGGCCTCCCTGGCCGGCCTGCTCTCCGGGCTGGGTATGGCAGTGCTGCTGGCGCGGCCCAGCGTCGAGGATCGTCGGCAGCTCCGCTAGCTCATTCGACGACCGGCAGCACCACCTCGTTGCGGCGCAGGAACCACGGCTTCCACGGCGGGTCGAAGCGCGCGTACCGAATCGCGCCTGTCGGTTGCAGCCCGGCCGCGGTCACCGACCGGCCAAGCATTGTGGCCCGCTGACTGAACGCCTGCTCCGTCCACCGCCCGGAGAACCGCATCGCCGCAGCCAGCCGCGCCGGAACCGCGTGGATCCGCACCCGGGCGTCCACCGGTTCGGGCAGGGTGGCGGTGGTGAAGCTGGCCGGCATGACGAACTGGATCAGGTACGCGCCCGGCCACTCACCCTCGATCTGCACCACCGGCACGGTCATGGCGATCTTTTCCGAGCCGCCGGCCGCCGCCATCGCCGGAGCGGCGGAGCCGATCGGGTGCCGGGCCCGATTGGCGCCACCGATGTACGCGGCCAGCGGCCGGAACGCCTCGATCGGCGCCCGGGTGAACGATGCCTGGATCTGCATCTCGGCCACCAGGTGGGCGGGGTACCGACGCAGCTCGAAGCCGGGGTGTCGGGACACCACCCGGTACGGCTGCTGTTCGGTCATCGCGCGGCTCCCAGGGTCTGCTGGGACAGACGCTACCGCCCGTCCGCCTCCCGCTCGGCCGAAGTCGGCCGCTCCGGCCCGGGGGCGAGGGCCTTTGTGGTCAACCGCCAGTACTGCCGCTTGCCCTCGTCGCGCAGCACCACCCCGATCTGGCCCAGCTCGCGGCGCAGCTCCCGGGCGTCGTCGCGGCGGTCCCGCTGGATGGCCCGATCCCGGGCGCGCAGCAGCGCGTCCGCGCCGGCCGGCAATCCGGGCAGGTCCGGAACCCACAGCCGGTACGCCGACCGGTGCGGGTCGTCGTCCGCCCAGCCCCAGCCGTGCTCCCGGAACGCCGCCGCCAGTTGGGCGGCCGGAAGGTCCGTCGACTCCCGGACCAGTTCCGCGCCGTCGGCGTCGAGCAGCACCAGGTGCTTGTCGGCGAGGAAGACCACCCGGGTGTCGACCCGGGCGATGGTCCGGTTCTCATCGGAGCGGCGCAGCTGGACCTGCGCCCCGTCGACGGTGACGATCAACCGTTCGGCGGTGCCGATCCCGGCGATGACCAGGCCGGCCAGGACGCCCACACCGATGGTGCCGGCGGTGGCCTGCGGCTCGGGCAGCCGGTCCAACCACTCGATCAGGTCGCTGAACGGCACCCAGGGCAGCCGGGCGAGCCAGCCCGTCGCCGCCGCGAGCAGCCATCCGGCGCCCGCGCCGAGCAGCGGGAAGCCACCCCACATGACCGCCAGCTCCAGCGGGCCACCGCTGACCACGGTGCGCGGACGGTAGCCGGCCACGTCCATGATCAGGACACCTCGCGGCGCAGCGTCCGGAACAGGCCGGCGGCCAGCGGGAGGACCATCCAGACCAACAGGGAGACCGCTACCCGCCCCCACTGCTCGCCGGTGATGGCGTCGCTGCTGAACAACGGTTCCATGGTCTTGCTGGTGTCCAGCCATTCGGACGGACCGCGCAGCGGCTTGACCATCTCGCCCAGCACCCCCCACAGGGTGGGCAGCAGCAGGTAGCCGACGATCGCCAGCGGCGGGTTGAGCAGCAGCAGACCGAAGGCGGCACCCATCAACACGCTGGTGACCTGGAGGATTCCCGCGTTCAGGACCAGCGACCAGTCGAACTCCCAGGTGCCCGCCCCGCCGGTGGCGGACGCCACCAGCGTGCCGACGGCGGCGACGGCGAGGCTGGCCAGCACCGAGGCGAGCGCTGTCAGCGACACGGCGATCAGCTTCGCGGCGACCACCCGCTCCCGGCGGGGCACCAGTGCGTACGTGGTGAGGGCGGTGCGCTGCGACCACTCACTGGTGATCGACAGGATGCCCAGCACCGGCAGCAGCACCGACACCGGCAGCAGCGAGGGGACGAAGAAGTTGGGGAACGTCTGGTCGGCGTCCCCGGCGTAGATCAGTTGCAGGGTGACGATCGCGGCGGTGACCAGGCCGATGGTGATCAGGAGCCAGCGGCCGGCCCGGGTGTCGACGAGCTTGCGCACCTCCACGGCGGTGAGCCGGAGAAGCGACGGTCGGCGTACCGGCGTGTGGTGCCGGGGCGCGACGGCACCGGCGGCGGGCGCGGTGGTGGTGGTCATCGGACGGCCTCCTTGGTCGATTCGCCGGCGGTCAGGGTGAGGAAGAGCTGTTCGAGGCCACCGCCGGTGGCGGGGCGCAGTTCGGCCAGCGCGACGCCGGCATCGGCGGCGGCCTGGCCGACCGCCTCGGCGTCGGCCTGTACGAGCAGCCCCTCCGAGCTGTCGGCGGCGCTCAGGTTGGCCACCTCCAGCGCCCGGCGCAGCGCCGCACCGTCGCGGGCCCGGACCACGGTGCCGCCGCCGGCCAGCAACTCGTTCTTGTCGCCCTGAGCCACGATCCGGCCACCCCCGATCACCACCAGCCGGTCCGCGACCGCCTCCACCTCGCGCAGCAGGTGGGAGGAGAGCAGGACGGTGCCGCCCCGGTCGGCGAAGTCGCGCAGCAGGCCGCGCATCCAGAAGATCCCCTCCGGGTCCAGGCCGTTGGCCGGCTCGTCGAGGATCAACACCCGGGGGTCGCCGAGCAGCGCGTGCGCCAGCCCGAGCCGTTGGCGCATGCCCAGGGAGTACGCCCGGACCCGGCGCTTCGCTGCCACCGCGTTCAACCCGACCAGGTCGAGCTTCGCGGCGACCTCGCGCCGGTCCAGACCCATTGTGTACGCGGACAGCGTCAACGCCTCGCGGCCGGTGCGCCCGGCGTGCTGGGCGGAGGCGTCCAGCAGCACGCCGACCTCCCGCCCCGGGTTGGGCAGATCCTGGTACGGGTGCCCGGAGACGGTCGCGCGGCCGGCGGTCGGCGTGGTCAGCCCGCAGATCATGCGCATGGTGGTCGACTTGCCGGCGCCGTTGGGGCCGAGGAAGCCGGTGACGGTGCCCGGCTCGCACTGGAACGACACGTCGTCCACGGCCGGGTGTGGCCCGTATCGCTTGGTGAGGTTCTCCACGGTGATCATGCGGTTCAGACTGCCCGCGCCGCCCGGCCATCCGCTGCGGCCACCGGTCGGTGCCCCGTCGACCTTGGTCGATCATCGGATCTCGACTTTGGTAGCTGGTCGGGTCGCCCCTCGGCTGCCTAGCATGGCGTCGTGACCAGCATCGCCGTCCCGGAGCACCCCTGGCTGCTGCCCGGGGCGCTGGCCGGCGCGGTCAGCCCGGACGCGGCGACCCGGCGGCCGCGCCGCACCACCCGGGACTGGGCGGTCGACACCCTGGCCTTCCTGGTCTCCCTGCTCTGGGTGCTGTTCGTCACCGCGGACGCCCTGTCGCCGGATCCGGCGATGGCGGTCCCGCTGCCGTACGACTGGATGACCGGCGTTGACGCGCTGCTCGGTCTTGTCTGCTGTGGGTTGCTCTGGCTGCGCCGACGGTGGCCGCTCGGGCTGTTGGTGGCCACGACACCGCTGACCCTGTTTGCGCTGGCCGCCGCCATTCCACTTCTCATCTTCTACTTCACAGTGGTGGTGCATCGACGGACGGCCGTCGCGATCGCGGTCACCGGTGCCGGCCTTCTCACGAACCTGGTCTTCAGTTGGGTGCGTCCGGATCCGCACATGTCGTACTGGGAGACCGCGTCCTGGGGTGTGGTGCTCAGCTTCGCCGTGCTGGCCTGGGGGATGTTCGTCCGGGCCCGCCGGCAGTTGATCATGTCGTTGCGGGAACGGGCCGAGCGGGCCGAGGCGGAGCAGCAACTGCGGGTCACCCAGGCCCGCCACCTCGAACGCACCCGGATCGCCCGGGAGATGCACGACGTGCTGGCCCACCGGATCTCGCTGCTCAGCCTGCACGCGGGTGCGCTGGAGTTCCGCCCGGACGCGCCGGCCGACGAGGTGGCCCGGGCCGCCGGGGTGATCCGGGGCAGCGCGCACGCCGCCCTCCAGGACCTGCGGGAGGTGATCGGGGTGCTCCGGGCCGAGGACGACGGTGCCGGCGACGCCCCCGAGCCACCGCAGCCGACCCTCGCCGACCTGCCGGCCCTGATCGCCGAGTCGCGGTCGGCCGGGGTGCGGGTGAACGTCAGCGACAGCGTCACCAGCCCGGGGGAGGTGCCGGCGGCGCTGGGCCGGGCCGCGTACCGGATCGTGCAGGAGGGGCTGACCAACGCCCGCAAGCACGCTGCCGGTGCGGCCGTCACAGTGGACGTGGCCGGCGGGCCGGGCGCCGGGTTGACAGTGGCGATCGGCAATCGGTGGCCGGTCGGGGCGCCGGCCGGCGACACTCTGCCCGGTGCCGGCACCGGCCTGGTCGGCATCAGCGAACGGGTGACCCTGGCCGGCGGTCGACTCGCCTACGGTCGGGACGACAGCGGTGACTTCCGGCTGGCCGCCTGGCTGCCGTGGCCGGCGTGACCAGCCCTGCCGGCGCAGCCGGACCGCCGGACGCGACCGGGCCGGCCGGCGGGGCCGCGCCGCCGGTACGCGTGCTGATCGTGGACGACGACGCGTTGGTCCGGGCCGGGCTCTCGATGATCCTCGGCGGTCTGCCGGACCTGGCAGTGGTCGGCGAGGCGGCCGACGGTGGCGAGGTGCCGGCGGCCGTCGCCGCGTACGCCCCGGACGTGGTGCTGATGGACATCCGAATGCCTCGGGTGGACGGGCTGACCGCCACCGAGGCGCTGCGTGCCCAACCGCACCCGCCGGAGGTGCTGGTGCTGACCACCTTCGACGCCGACGAACAGGTGCTGCGGGCGCTCCGCGCCGGGGCGGCCGGTTTCCTGCTCAAGGACACTCCACCGGCGGAGATCGTGCGAGCCGTACGCCGGGTCGCGGCGGGCGAGGCGACGCTCTCGCCGACGGTGACCCGGACGTTGATCGCCCACGTGACCGCAGCCGCCCCCGGCCCGGTCGGCCCGGACCCGCGCCGCGAGCGGGCGTTGCGGCTGCTCACCGGGCTCAGCGAGCGGGAGCGGCAGGTGGCTGTCGCGCTGGGGCGGGGCCACACCAACGCGGAGATCGCGGGGGAGTTGTTCATGAGCGTGGCGACGGTGAAGGCGTACGTCTCCCGGCTGCTGACCCGACTGGAGCTGAACAACCGGGTCCAGGTGGCGCTGCTCGTGCACGACGCCGGCCTCGTCTGACGAGCGGTTTCACACGCGCCGAATGATCGGGCACACCAACACGGATGAGGTTACACTCAAATTTGGTTGTTCCATCGTTGGTTGTGTCAGGGGTGTTCGTGGACGGCTTTGTCGGGCGGGACCGTGAACTCGATCTCCTGGGCGGCATGCTCTCTCGGGTGCGACGGGGTGGCCGTGCCGGTCGGCCTGGGCGGGCCCTGCTCATGCGCGGTCGCCGGCGGGTAGGCAAGTCCCGACTGGTCGAGGAGTTCGTGGAGCGGGCCGAGGTGCCGTACCTCTTCTTCACCGCCCCCGCGCAGCCGAGCGTCGCAGCCGAGCTCGCCCTCTTCGTGGAGGAGGCGGCCGCCTCGACGCTGCCGGGTGCGCAGATCCTTCGGGAGCAGCAACCACAGACCTGGGACGCCGCGCTGACCCTGCTCGCCGCCGCGCTGCCGTCCGACCGGCCCAGCGTCGTCGTCCTGGACGAGATGCCGTACCTCATCGCTGGCGACCCGGGCTTCGAGGGAACGCTGCAGAAGGTCTTCGATCGCGAGTTGTCCCGACGGCCGGTCCTGCTGATCTGCGTCGGATCGGACCTGGCCATGATGGAGGCCCTCAACGACTACGGCAGGCCATTCCACCAGCGAGCCACGGAAATGGTCATTCCGCCGCTGAGCCCGGCCGACGTCAGCGACATGCTCGGCCTGTCCGCCGCCGACGCGTTCGACGCCTACCTGGTGTCCGGCGGTCTGCCGCTGATCCTCGACGAGTGGCCGACCGGTGCGTCCGTCCGCGAGTATCTGACCGACGCGGTACGGGATCCGACCTCTGCCCTGCTGGTGAGCGGCGAGCGGGCCCTGGCGGCGGAGTTCCCGCCCCAGTCCCAGGCGGGTCTGGTGCTGCGTGCCATCGGTTCCGGTGAGCGGACCTTCTCGCTGATCTCCCGCGCGGCAGGGGATCTTCCGCAGGCGTCCCTCAACCGCGCCCTGCGCCTGCTGACCCAGAAGCGGGCAGTGGAGGTCACCGTTCCGCTGTCGACCAAGCCGTCGCGGGAGACCCGGTACGCGGTGGCCGATCCGTACCTGCGCTTCTGGTTGTCGTTTCTCGGGCCACACCTCTCCGAGATCGAGCGGGGGCGTGGCGACCTGACCCTGGACCGGATCGACCGGTCGTGGACGTCCTGGCGGGGGCGGGCCATCGAACCTGTCGTCCGGGAGGCGCTGCGCCGGCTGCCCGGTGACCATCTTCCGGCGGAGGCGGCGACGATCGGCGGCTACTGGACCCGGACCAACGACCCGGAGATCGATATCGTCGGCGCCGACCGTGCGCCAGTCGCTCAGAGGATCAGCTTCGTGGGATCGGTCAAGTGGCAGGAGAGCCGACCCTTTGACGCGCATGACCTGGGCCGGCTGCTCCTGCACCGCTCTCTGCTGCCCGGCGCCGACGAGTCGGTGCCGGTCGTTGCCGTGTCGCGCAGTGGCACCGCCGTGGACGGCATCCGGGTGCTGTCGGCGGAGGATCTGCTTACCGCGTACCGGAATTGAACTTTCGTCCGGTGTCCGCCGTACCCATGGCCGAGGATGTCGGTGCGGTAGGTCCGCCGTACCGCTGCCGAACTGCGGGAGGCCTGCCGTGCGAGTTGGTGAGCAGTCGACGGATCCCATCGATCAGGTACTGGGTGAGGTGCCAATGCCGGCACCACTGACCCCGGAGGATGTCCGGCTCGCGGTCCGGGCGGTGGTCGTGCACACCGCCGAGGAGTGGCCCACCGGGCCGCTGTGCCGCAACGACGGCGCTTCCTACCCGTGCCGTCTGCACCGCTGGGGGCGTCGGGTGTTGGAGACACACGGGCTCAACGAGCGGCAGATCGAGGCGTTGATCCGGCATGGCAATCCGTTCGTGCACGTGCCGTTCCCGTTCACGGCGACCGGGCCGTCGCGGCAACAGGCCGCGCGGGTCGTCCCCCAGGGGGTACGGCCCACCGCTGCTGGCCGGCCGGTGACTCCCCCCGTCACCGCGCCGCGCTGGCCCCGGGCGAGCTGAGCGCGCTACCCCTCCGCCCATCCGACCCGGGGCGACACGACGTCGGCTCGACGCGAGGATTCCCCCTCCGCGTCGGGCCGACGTCGCTACGAGCGGGTGGGCTCAGTTGCCGACCCCGCAGTCCGGGGCGGACCAGCTCGTCGTGTTCGAGCTGTCGTCGCTGTTGTTCTCCCGACGTGAGTCGACGTGCACGTGGTCGTCGTGGTCGGGGTAGCCCGGCCCGTAGATCCCACTGAAGCCGCTGTTACGGGCGCCGCGGGCGACCTGGCACAGCGAGGACGTCCGTGAGGTCACGTCGGCCGCGTTGCCGTACAGGTGTTGGCTGTCGGACGCCCCGCCGACCTGGTTGTTGCAGGCGCGACTGCGGAAACCGCTCGACACGTTGAGCGGTTTGTCACCGAGGCTCTTGCGCAGCGCCTCAAGCTTCCACATGGTGCGCAGCGCGTTCTGCTTGGTCTGGTTCGCCGACAGCGGGCCGCCGCTCCACCCGCTCCCGCCGCACCCGTTGTCCAACTCGCCGTAGGTGAAGTGCGCGGGCGTGCAGTCGTTGTCCTGGAGTTGGTACAGCTTGGCGAAGGTCTGTGGGCCGGCGATGCCGTCGGCGCGCAGCCCGTACGCCTGCTGGAACCGCTTGACCGCGGCGGCGGTCTTCGGCCCGTAGCGGCCGTCGTTCTCCACGATGTCCCGGTAGCCGGCCCACCCGGCGACCCGGATCTGCAACTGGCGGACGTCGTCGCCGGAGCGCCCCTGGGTCAGGGTGCGGTTCCAGGTGTAACAGCCGTCCGCGTACGCCGCCGGTGCGGCGATCACCGTGGCGATTGCGGCCCCGGGCAGTGCCAGGGCGAATGCGACGGCGACCCGCTTCAAGGTGTTTACGCGCACAGAAGTCCTCCCGATAGGAGAGCGAATGGGGTGGCTCCAGGACATCGACCGAGAAGTCCCGTGATTTCCACCCTCGCACTGATCAGTGCGGTTGGAGGTGGTTAACGAGAATCGTGCTCACAATCCGCTGTCCCTGGGTATTGCCTGGGAATTCGGCTGATTTGCGAAACAGCCATTTCCGGCCGATCGCCCCTCCTGCGGTCAAGGGCACCGAACGTCGCAATCTGCCACACGGCGGGTGATGTTCCCGGGGTGATGGCGGCCGGTAACGTCAGCCCCCGGGCGGCGGACTGGCGGAGGTGCGCGTGGCACGCGGTGGCGTCTTCTGTGTCGAGGGTCAGTGGCACCGTGACCTCAACGAACGGGGCTCGGTGCTGCCCACGCTGGAGCTGCTGGAGCGGCTGGGCAAGATCCGCTTCATCCACAAGGACGCGGCCACCCGCGACGAGTTGTTCTACTTCCTGGACCGTTGGCTGCTCAAGCAGTACGCCGACCACCGGGTCGGCTTCTTCGCCATGCACGGTGAGCCGAGCCGGCTCTGCCTCACCGACTGGCAGTCAGTGGAGTTGAACGAGGTGGCCGAGCTGATGGCCGGCCGCGCCGAGGGCCGGCGACTCTATTTCGGCAGCTGCTCGGTGCTGCGCGCCTCGGACGCGGTGCTGCGCGAGTTCCTGGAGGTCACCGGAGCCGCTCTGATCTGCGGTTTCACCCGGGAGGTCGACTGGGTCGAATCGGCAGCCTTCGAAACGGTGCTCCTCGACGTGCTCGCCAACGGCCAGCGACACAATGCCGCCGAGCTGCGGATGGGCTCCGCCCACTGGGCGCCGCTCGCGTCGTACCTCGGTTTTCGGGTGATCTACGCCAACGGTCGGGCCTGGCGTCCGTCCGGCCGCCCCCGGGTGCCCACCCAGGCGGTTCACCGCGCCGCGGCCCGACCCCGCTGACCCGCCGCCACCGTTGCGCCCGCACCCTGGTAGGAACGGGGAATGGCACGCAGCATCGCAAGGAACACCCGGGTCGACCGGGACGGCCTGCTCGACTTCCTCCGGCCGCGACACCGCGTCGTGCTGATGACCACCCGGGCCGACGGGCGACCGCAGTCCTCCCCGGTCTCCGCCGGGGTCGACGGGCAGGGGCGGCTGGTCGTCTCCACCTACCCCGAGCGGGCCAAGGTGACCAACCTCCGCCGCGACCCCCGGGTGTCGGCCTGCGTGCTCAGCGACGACTGGAACGGCCCCTGGGTGCAGATCGACGGCACCGCCGAGGTGCTCGACCTGCCCGAGGCGCTGGAGCCGCTGGTCGAATACTTCCGCAGCATCTCCGGCGAGCACCCGGACTGGGACGACTACCGGGCGGCGATGGTGCGTCAGGGCAAGTCGCTGATCCGGGTCACCATCGACGCCTGGGGTCCGATCGCCACCGGTGGCTTCCCGGCCCGCCTCGCCGACTGACCGTTCCTTCGCCGGGCATTCCGTCGATCTTGCAGTTTCTGTCCCGACAAACGACTCATCAGGGTCATCTAGACAACACAAAGTGCAAGATCGGCAGGGCTGGGTGGGGTCCGTCAGCGCCTCCGGCGGGGTCAGTCGACCAGGGCGGCGTAGACGAGCTGGCGCAGCTGGGAGCGGAGCGGGTAGGTGCTCGACGGCATCAGCTGCGTGAACAGCAGCGCGGTGATCTCCTCGGCCGGGTCGACCCAGAACGCGGTGCTGGCCACCCCGCCCCAGTAGTACTCGCCGACGCTGCTGGGCACCCGGCTGGGGATCGGGTCGTCGACCACCGCGAAGCCGAGGCCGAAGCCGATCCCGTCCAGGGTGGTCTCGGCGAAGCCGCCGGTGGACAGGGTGCCCAGGTCCTGACCGCCGGGCAGGTGGTTGCGGGTCATGAACCGCACCGTGCGCGGCCCGAGTAGCCGGACGCCGTCCAGCTCGCCGCCGCGCAGCAGCAACTGCGTGAACCGGTGGTAGTCGGCGGCGCTGGAGATCAGGCCGCCACCGCCGGAGAGCAGCGCCGGCTTGCCGAACGCGAGCGACCCCAGGCTGTCGTAGCGGACGGCCCGGCCGCTGCGCGGTTCCGGTACGTAGAGCGCGGCCAGCCGGTCGGCCTCGTCGCCCTCCACCCACCAGCGGGTGTCGGTCATGCCCAGTGGGTCGAAGATCCGGTCGGCGAAGAACGCGTCGAGGCTCTGCCCGGAGATCACCTCGACGAGTCGGCCCAGCACGTCGGTGGCGACGGAGTAGCCCCACGCCGAGCCGGGCTGAAACAGCAGCGGCAGTTCGCCGAAGGCCGCACAGGCGCCGGCCAGGTCGACGTCCGCCGGCGGGTACAGGTCGTAGCCGGCGGCCCGGTAGAGCCCGTCGACCACCGAGGTCTGCATGAAGCCGTACGTCAGGCCGGCCGTGTGGGTGAGCAGGTGCCAGACCCGGATCGGCTCGACCGCCGGCACCGTGTACGGCTTGAGCGCCGACCCCTTGGAGTAGACCCGCAGGTCTGCGAACTCGGGCAGCCAGCGGCTGATCTCGTCGGTCAGCTCGAACCGGCCCTCCTCCCACAGCATCATCGCCGCGACCGAGGTGACCGGCTTGGTCATCGAGTAGATCCGCCACAGAGTGTCGGCCTCGACCGGTGCGCCCGACTCCCGGTCGCGCAGCCCGTACGTCGAGGAGTGCGCCACCTCACCGCGACGGGTGACCACCACCTGCCAGCCGGCCAGCCTGCCGTCGTCGACGTACCGGCCGAAGTGCTCGTCGATGCGTGCCAGCCGCGCCGTGTCGAAACCGATCTGATCCGGGTCCCTGCTCCGAGCCACACTCACGCCGCCGAACGTACTCGCCGGTACACCGACACCGGAAGGGGGTCGGCGTCGGCCCGCCGGCCGTCGGCCGTCGGCGACGCCCACTAACCTGGCCGGATGCCGGAGTTGACCGAGGACGTGACCTTCCGCAACGAGGACTGGTACGGCGAGGAGCTGACCGACCGGCACTTCGTGGGTTGTGAGTTCTTCGGTGTGGACCTGACCGAGGCGGTGAGCAGGGGCGCGGTCTTCACCGGGTGCACGTTCGGCAACGTGGCGTTCAACGCCTCCCGGCATGTCGACTCCGCCTTCACCCGTTGCGTGTTTCGGCGGTGCAACTTCTTCGAGGCCGAGTTCACCGGCTGCAAGCTGGTCGGCAGCACCTTCAGCGAGTGCGATCTGCGTCCGTTGACGGTGGACGGCGGTGACTGGTCCTTCGTCGCGTTGCCCGGTGCCGACCTGCGTGGCATCCGGCTGACCGGGGTGCGCATGCGCGAGGTGGACCTCACCAGGGCCAACCTCACCGGTGCTACGGTCACCGGTGTCGATCTTTCCGGGGCGCAGCTGACGAACGTCCGGCTCGGCGGCGCCGACCTGCGGGGCAGCGATCTCACAGCGCTGGATCCGACGGTCGTCGAACGGGCCGGTGCCGTGATCGACGTCGAGCAGGCAGTGGTCGTCGCGCAACTGCTCGGCTTCCGGATCGGCTGACCCCGGAAGCACTGGTGGTCTGCCCAGGTGCCTGGGCGGGCGGCCGGGTTGTCCGGCAGCGTCCCATTGTGGGCTGGACACGTCCGGTAGTCCGGATCTAGCGTGTCGTCCACGCCCGGGGCAAACGTGAAACTGCCCACAGTGGATGGTGTGGTCCTCGGCGGTCCAAAACGGCCGGGCGGCGGAGTTGGAGGGGTCGGTGGCGGACGAAGACCGCACGCGGGCTGGTTCGAGGGCTGGCGACGCGCCGCCGAAGCACCGTCCGCGTGCCATTACCGCCGGGGTGACCCGCAGCGTGTTGCGCCGCGCCCGACAGCGGCGGCGCTGGGCGGTGGAGGGAGCCGCCGTCCTCGTCTGCCTGGTGGTGTTGATCTCGTACCTCGCCACCCGGTCCGGTCCGGCGCCGGACGACGACCAGGCGGGCCCGGGCAGTGTGTCCGCACGTCCCCCCGGTGTGCCGGCCGCCGACGGGCGCACCGGCGAGGCGGGGCCGGCGACGCCCGGTCTGCGTCCGCGCCAGCGACCACCCTCGCCGGACCCGACGCCGTCGGCCAGCACGCCCGCCCCGCCACCGCCGAAGCCCGATTCGCCGGCGCTGACGGTGAGCCGGGGCGAGATGCCCGCCATCGTCGACCTCACCGCCGTTGGCGCTCGGGACTGGGTGCACTGGGGGGAGCGCGGCGGCAGATCGATGAACCGCAAGCGTTCCGGCTCCGGCGAGATCATCGACGGAGGTGGCCCGGGCCGGCGGGTCGGTTGGGACGGCAACCAGGAGTACGTGCGCTGGGCCGACGGCACGCCGGAGCGGTCGACGAGCGGCAGCTCCAACGGCGTCTACGCCTGCGGTGCCGGGAACGGGTTCAGCGTCGCCGTCGCCGGCAGTGGTGAGCCGCGCACGGTCCAGCTCTACGGTGGCATCTGGATGGCTCGGGGGCGACTGGAAGCGCGGCTGTCGACCGGCGGGCCGACCAGCATCGCCCGACTCGAAGACCCCTACACCAGCCAGAGCGCCCAGTTCACCATCCGCTTCACAGCGCCGAAGGGTGCCCGGCTGCTGCTGACCTGGACCGTCGAGAAGGTCTTCACGTCGCACTGCGGCAACGTCGGCCTCCAGGCCGTGACGGTGCGGTGACTGACTGACTGATCGCTGTGCGTTCGGAGAGCGGGACAGTTTGTCCGTCGCAGACCGTCGAATGCGCCGTAACTTTCTGCTGTCCCCATCCGACCATCCAGTGTGGAGGCAGCGGAGATGAGTAGCATCGCCCACCGCGACCGTCGTGCCGCTTCGTCCGGCATCGGCGAAGCGTCCGGGGAGGTTCTTCGCGACATCCCCCTGCCGCCGTACGTCACGGGCGAGGACACCCAGTTCGCCGTACGGGCGGTGGTGGTGCACGCCCCCCGACGGTGGTCCGGGGGTGTGGTCTGCCGTAACGATGCCAGCCCGCACCCGTGCCGCCTGCACCGCTGGGGCACCCGGGTGCTGGCGCTGCGCGGGCTGCGGGCCGCTGAGATCGCCGCGCTCATCGAACGTGGTGACCCGACGGCGGTGGTCCCCCCACCGGACCGTCCGGCCTGAGCGCTCGCTGGGCCGGGAGGTGCGTCCGCGCCTCCCGGCCGTCGCTCAGCAGGTGATCGGTTTGATCCAGGAGCACTCGACGCCCTCCGGGGTGCGCGGCGTCTCCGGCACCGCCGGCGGGGCCACCCGTGCCGTCGACGCACCACCCTCGCGGAAGCCGGCCAGCGCCACGGCGATCTGGTCCTCCATCGACTTCACCGACGCCGTGAGGTAGTTGTTCAGCAGGATGGAGAACGCCAGCAGCCGACCATCGGCGCTGGTGACGTAGCCGGAGAGCCCGGAGACACCGGTCAGGCTGCCGGTCTTGGCGTGCACGTTGCCCGCGGCTGGCGTGTCGGCCATCCGGCTGCGCAGGGTGCCGCCGACGAACCGCTCGGGCTGACCGGCGATCGGCAGCGCCGCGTACCAGGTCGCGAACCACGGTTCGGCGCGGACGGCGCTCAGCAGGTCGACGAATTCCGCCGCCGGAATCAGGTTGCGTCGGGACAATCCTGAGCCGTCACGCTGGCGCAGTCTCCCGGTGTCCATTCCGGTGTCGGCGACGTATTCGCTGATCGCTGTGAGCCCGGCGGTCCAGGTGCCCGAGCCGGAGAGCACCCGACCGATCTCCTTGGTCAACACCTCGGCGTGCCCGTTGTTGGACAGCTTCAGGAATGGCGTCATCAGCTCGCCCAGACTCATCGAGTCGTGGCGCGCCACCGGGTCGGCCGTCTCCGGAGTGGGCTGGCCGAGCACGGTCCGGCCGAGCACCCGGACGCCGTGTCGGTGCAGTGCCGCCCGGAACACGTCGGCCGCGTAGCCGGTGGGTTCCCAGACGGTGACCCAGTCGCTGGCGGGTTCGTCGCCGACGGCGATCTGACCGGTCACCACGACGGTGTTGCCGCCGTGCTCGCGCTCGATCGAGATCGAGGTCTCGCCGTCGCTGACCGTCTGGGCGCGGTTGTCGACGCGGACGTACCCGGTGGCGGGGGTGGTGGTGACCACCGGCGGGGCGCCGGCCCGGCCCGCCGGTGCGGCGCGCACGATCACGGTGCCCGCGTCGTAGTCGGTGTCCGGGGCGATGGTCAGCGCCGAGACCTGCGCGGCGTAGTAGTAGGGCTCGTCGTCCCAGGTCCAGTCGGGGCCGAGTCGGGTGCGGTCGTAGCGGGTGTCGTCGGCGACCAGGTTTCCGGTGACCACCCGTACGCCGTCGGCGGCGACCTGCGCGGCGAGCGCGTCGTAGTCGGCGGCGAGCATCGTCGGATCGCCTCCGCCGCGCAGGTAGAGGTTGCCGGAGAGCAGGCCCGCACGGCGCTTGCCGCTGGCCCGTACGTCGGTGCTGAAACGGTGACCCGGGCCGAGCAGCTCAAGGGCGGCCGTCGAGGTCAGCAGCTTGGTGTTTGACGCCGGAACCAGCCGGCGGTCACCGTTGCGGTCGTAGAGCGTCTGTCCCGTGCTGGTGTCGACCACGACCACCGAGGCCTGCGCGCCGGCCAACCGGGTGTCGGCGAGGATCGTGTCGATGGTGGCACGCAGCTGGGTCGTCGCGGGGGTGGGCGACTCGGCGGTGGCACTGGGCGCGGCGGCGGTGGCCGCTGTGGCTACCAGCGCGAGCAGCGCGACGGCCGGGGGAAAGTGACGGCGATGCATCCGCTGATGCTGTCACGGAGATATTCGCCGGAGAAGGCCCTCAAGCGAAAGATATTGCCGTGTGGGCTACTTCGGCCCACCGACCGTCTTCTCGTGGCCACCCCAGTAGTGCCGCTGCGCCCCCATCACCAGAGGTGCGACCAGCGCGGCGAGCGCCCCACCGAGCAGCGGGAAGACGATGAACACCCAGAGTTGCCGTAGCGCCACGCCGCCCTCGAAGACCGCCGGGCCGAACGCGCGGGCCGGATTGACCGCGGCGCCGGTCAGCGTCACGCCCACCAGTTGGGTCACGGCCAGGGCCAAACCGATGGCCAGTCCGGCGGTTCCCGGATTCTCACTCCGACTCGTCACCACCAGCACGACCAGCACGAAGAGGAAGGTCAGCACGACTTCCAGCACCGCCGCGCCGCCCCGGTTGATGTGCGCGCCGTAGCCGTTCGTGCCCAGGGCTCCGGTCTGGTCCGCTACGTCACCCCATCGGGTCAGCGCCCAGAGCACGAAGCCCGCCACGGTCGCGCCGACGAACTGCGCGATCCAGTACGCCACAGCCCCGAGCACCGAGATCTTGCCGGAGAGCAGCACACCGAGTGTCACCGCTGGGTTGACGTGGCTGCCGGAGAGTGGGCCGATCGTGTAGACGAGGGCCACCATCACGAACCCGAAGGCCAGCGCCACCACCACCACGCCGCCCTGGACCCGTGCGGCGACCGCGCTGCCCACCCCGAAGAACACCAGCAGCAGGGTGCCGAGGAACTCGGCCGCGTACCGACGGAAGTCGCTCATTCACTCAGCGTAAGTGCAGCTCAGGCGGCCGAAGCCGTAATGGCCGTCTGTGATCGGCGCGACGGTCGAGGACGGGCACAGCGGTGACGTCCGGCGCGTTGTAGCCCACGTGGACACCCACTCCGCGGACGTGGTGGTGATCGGTGCCGGGCAGGCAGGCCTGAGCGCCGGCTACCACCTGCACCGCACCGGCTTCGCACCCGGCAGCGGCTTCGTCATCCTCGACGCCGACAACGGGCCCGGCGGCGCCTGGCAGCACCGCTGGCCGACGCTGGTCTTCGACCGGGTGCACGGCTTCCACGACCTGCCCGGGTTGCCGCTCCCGCCCACCACGCCGCATCGCCCGGCTTCCGAGCAGGTCAGCGCCTACTTCGCCGCGTACGAGAGGGCCTTCGACCTGCCGGTGCGGCGGCCGGTGCGGGTCCGGGGGGTGCACTCCCGCCCGGATGGGCGACTGGACGTGCACACCGACCGGGGCACCTGGACCGCCCGCGCCCTGATCAACGCCACCGGCACCTGGACGCGGCCGTTCTGGCCGCACTACCCGGGCCGGTCGACGTTTCGCGGACGCCAGTTGCACACCGCCGACTATCGAGGGCCGGCCGAGTTCACCGGCTTGCGCGTGGTGGTGGTCGGCGGCGGCACCTCGGCCGTGCAACTGCTCGGTGAGGTCTCCACAGTGGCGGCGGCCACCACCTGGGTGACCCGCCGGCCGCCGACGTTCAACGACGGGGAGTTCGGCCAGGAGCTGGGTCGGGCCGCTGTGGCCCGGGTGGACCAAGCGGTCCGGGCTGGCCGACCGCCGGGCAGTGTGGTGGGCGTGACCGGGCTGCCGGTCACCCCGGAGGTACGCCGACTGCGTGAGCGCGGCGTCCTCGACCGGCTACCCATGTTCGAGCGGATCACGCCCGACGGGGTGGCCTGGACGGACGGGCGGTTCGTGCCGGCGGACGTGATCCTGTGGTGCACCGGCTTCCGGGCGGCCATCGACCACCTCGCCCCGCTGGGGCTGCGCGCGCCCGGCGGCGGTATCACGATGGACGGCACCCGGGTGGTCGCCGACGCGCGGGTTCACCTGGTCGGGTACGGCCCCTCGGCCAGCACGATCGGAGCCAACCGGGCCGGCCGCGCGGCGGTCAACGAGATTCGCGCCTGGCTGGAGCCGGCCGCCGCTCTCCACTGACCTGGCTCTATTTGACGGATGGTCGGCCAGCGGGCACGGTGGGAGTGACGGGGCCGTCAGCTGCCCCGATCCGATGCGACGGCGATGACCGTTCGCCCCTCTGTCGCCTCCCACGTGTGCTCGTACGCGGGCCGACTGTCCGGTCCGCGCGGTATCCGACCGCGAGCCGACAATTCACGAGGAGTTCCATCAATGCTCACCATGACCGATAACGCCGTGCTCGTCATCCGTGACCTCGCCAACCAACAGGACGTCGCCCAGGACGGCGGGGTGCGTATCGCCGCCGACACCGAGGCGGGCTCGCTCACCGTCGAACTGGTGCCCGAACCGGCGCAGGGCGATCGGGTGGTCGACAACCAGGGCGCCCGGATCTTCCTGGACGAGGACGCCGCCGAGCTGCTCGGCGACGCGTCGGTGGATGCCACAGTCGACGACGAGGGCATCATCCAGTTCGGCTTCACCGAGAGGCAGTAGACCCGGCCTCACCGCAGCGATCGTCCCCGCTGCGGTGGCCCCTGCCCGGGGTGCCACCGCGGCGTGCCCTCCCCGGCCGGGTGCAACAGCGTGGCCAGCACGTGGGCCAGGTGGTGCGAGGTGCTCCACGCCGCCCAGTTGGCGGTCGAGCCGGCCCCGGCGCCCCGGCGGGCCCGCCGCAGCAGCTCATGGTCACCCCAGGAGAAGGCCGCCCCGGTGGTGGGCCAGTGCGGTGCCGACACCAGCGTGCGACACAGGTCGGCGAACCGGTCGTCGCCCCGGCCGCCGCGTCGCGCCCAGCGGTAGACCCACCAGCGGCCGTCGTCGGTGTAACGCACTGTCGGCAACCGGTCGCCAGGGTCACCGGTGCCCGGCCCGGCCGGGTGGACGCCGTAGTCGCCGTAGTCGACCCCGGCGTCGGCAAGTCGCCGCCACAGTTGCCAGTCCCAACGGTCCAGCGGGACCGGCTCGTCGGTGGGCAACCGGGACAGCGTCGGCGGCATACCGCCTGCCGCCACCGTCACCGACCGCCAGGCGTGTCGACGTGCCCAGTCCAGCAGGTGGCGTACCCGGGGCTCGGCGGTCCGCACGTCCGCCGGGCAGCAGACGTCCCCCGCGTCCACCAGCAGGTCGCACTCCTCAGGGGCGAGGCCGGTGAACCGCCAGATCCGTTCCACGGCTGTGGTGCTGGCGTCCGGTCCGGCCCGGTCCCGGCCGGTCCGCAGCCGGATGAGCGCGCTCCGGCCGTACGCCCGCGCCGCCGCGCCGTGCGCTACCAGCCGGTGGTCGCTCTCGGAGAGCCCGATCACCGGCACCACCGGTACGCCCCAACGGGTCAGCTCCGCCTCGGGGATGTCGGGCAGTGCGCTGACGTCGATGGCGGGCAGCAGCCCGGATGGCAACCGACGAATGGCGTCCATCGTGGACCGACCGATCGCGCCGATCTCCAGGATCGGGGCGACCAGCGCGGCGTACGCGGGATCGAGGTGGCTCAGGGCCTCAAGCTCGCCTCGTCGGTTGGCGAGGATGGGGCGGTAGACCGGTGCCGCCGCCCGGCCCCCGTGGGCGGGCACCATACTTCAATCTAGCCAGGCATACGCACAGGCCCCAGGAATGTAAGCCGGAATTCGGCTGCTCGACTGTCGGTTCGGCGACTACCATCCACCGATGCTCACGCCGATTCACCGTTACCAGTCCGACGAAGAGGACAGCGCGCGGTGGACCGGTTTCCCGTTCCGCGACGGCGACCTCGTGATCAGCACCCGATCCAAGAGCGGCACCACCTGGATGCAGATGATCTGTGCGCTCCTGGTGCTCCGTACCCCGGAGTTGCCGGCACCGCTGACAGTGCTGTCGCCGTGGCTGGACTGGTTGGGCGAGCCGCGGGCCACGGTGTACGACCGGCTGGCCGCCCAGCCACACCGGCGGTTCATCAAGACGCACACTCCGCTGGACGGGGTGCCGCTCGACCCTCGGGCGCGGTACGTGGTGGTGGCCCGGCATCCGCTGGACATGGCGGTCTCCCTCTACCACCAGAGCGCCAACCTGGACCGGGCGCGCATCGCCGAGCTGACCGGCCAACCCGCCCCGGCCGGGCCACCCCGGGAGCGGCCTCCGGTACGCGAGTGGTTGCTGAGCTGGGTCGACCGGGAGGTGGACCCCCGAGTCGAGCTGGACTCGCTGCCCGGGGTGCTGATGCACATTGGTGACGCGTGGGCGCGCCGGCACGAGCCGAACGTCGAGCTGGTGCACTACGACGACCTAATGGCGGATCTGGGCGGTGAGATGCGCCGGCTGGCCGACCTGTGGAACCTCCCGAGCCCGGGGCCGGAGTTGGTCGAGGCGGCCACCTTCGGTCGCATGCGGGAGCGCGCCGACCAGCTCGCACCGGACACGCTCGGCGTGCTGCGTGACCGGCAGGCGTTCTTTCGCCGGGGAGGCTCAGGCCAGGGACGCGACCTGCTGGACGAGACCGGTCTGGCCCGCTACCGGCAACGGGTCGCGGCGCTGGCCCCACCCGACCTGCTCACCTGGCTGCACCGCTAGGCCCCGGGCACACAAGAGCGCACGGCGCCGTTTCGACAGTTGTCGGAACGTCGCCGTGCTCTGGCCGTCTCCCACCACCGCAGCCGTTCGGCGGTACGTCGGCGGGGACCTGGCTCGACCGGCCGTTCGCGCCGGTCAGCGTTGTCGATCCCCGGTCCGCGCGGATCCAAACCCGCCACCCGTGGGGAATTGCACCATCCGCCAGTCCCGGCGTGGCGCGCCGCCAGACGGGGTATGAGCGTGGACATGGAGCATTTCACTATCGCGACTGTCGCCGAGAAGAGCCCGGATTTCCGGCGCGTGCTGTGGACCGGTGAGCACACCCAGCTGGTCATCATGACCATCCCCGCCGATGGGGAGATCGGCGAGGAGGTGCACGAGGACATCGACCAGATCCTCACCTTCGTCAGCGGCGTCGGCGAGGCGCGGGTCGCCGGCGCGAAGCGGAAGGTCGTCGCTGGCGACCTGGTAGTGGTGCCGGCGGGCACCAAGCACAACTTCGTCAACACCGGCCCCAACCCGCTGGTGCTCTACACGGTCTACGGGCCGCCGGAGCACGCCGACAAGGCCGTGCACAAGACCAAGGAAGAGGCCGACGCGGCAGAGGCGGCGGGCGAGGACGAGCCACCGACCGAGTGATCGTTCCGGCCTGATCCGGGCCGAGGCGGGTACCCCCGGCGGGTGGAGCAGCAGCCGCAGATCTCCGACTACGGGTTCCTCTCGGACTCTCGTTCGGGTGCCCTGGTCGGCAAGGACGGCTCGATCGACTGGTGGTGCCCGCACCGGTTCGACGGATCGTCCGTGTTCGCGCGGTTGCTCGACCCGAGGGCCGGCCACTTCCGGCTGGCGCCGGTCGGGTTCGGCGGTCCGGGTCACCGGGTGGAGCGTGCGTACCTGCCGGACACGTTGGTGCTGCGGACTGTGCACCACACCCCGCATGGCAGCGTGGCGGTCACCGACGCGCTGGCCGCCGAGGTCGGCGCCCGCGCCCACGAGCTGGGCAAGAACTCACCCGCGGTGCTGATCCGGGTGGTCGAGGGGCTCTCCGGGCGGGTACGGATGGCCTTGGACTTCGCGCCCCGCCCGGAGTACGGCCTGCTCACGCCGTACCTGCACGAGCAGCCGGACGGCGGGGTGCTGGCCGGCGCCGGCCCGGTGGTGCTGATGTTGCGCGCCGGGGGCCTGCACCTGCGGGCGGGCACCGACCGGGTGACCCACGAGTTCGAGGTCTCCGCCGGTCAGGTCATCGGGATGGACCTCGCGTTCGGCGAGGCGTACGGCGACCCGCCGGCCCGGGTGAACCCGCTGACCACCCTCGCCGAGACGACGGAGGCGTGGCAGGCGTTCCGGGAGACGCACGGGTACTCCGGCCGATACCCCGAACTCGTCAAACACAGCTCGACTGTCCTGACCGGCCTCACGTACGCCCGCAGTGGCGCGGTCGCCGCCGCGTTGACCACCTCGTTGCCGGAGCAGATCGGTGGCGACCGGAACTACGACTACCGCTACTCCTGGCTGCGGGACTTCTCGTTGACCATGCGGGCTCTCTGGGTGGCGGCCTGCCCCGACGAGACGTCCCGGTTGTTCGCCTGGGCGACCCGTTCGATCGGCCGGTTCGGTGATGAGCCAGTGCCGGTGCTCTTCGGGCTGGAGGGGGAACGCGACCTCTCCGAACACCACTGCAACCACCTGCGCGGCTACCGTGACAGTCGACCGGTGCGGGTCGGCAACGACGCCTGGCGGCAGCGGCAGCTCGACGTGCCGGGTGAGGTGATGTCGGCGGTGTGGCGGTTGCGCGACTACCTCGGCGCACGGTTCGAGGACGAGCTGCGGGAGATGGTGCTCGGGCTGACCGAGCAGGTGGCCGCTACGTGGCACCTGCCGGACCGGGGCATCTGGGAGACCCGCGACGAGGAACGCCAGTACGTCTCGTCCAAGGTGTCCTGCTGGTTGACGATGGACCGGGCGGTGGGGCTCGCCGACCGGCTCGGTGATCGGGCCGACCCGCATCGCTGGGCGCGGGTACGCGACGAGATCCGCGACACCGTGCTGCGCGAGGGGTGGAACGAACGGATCGGGGCGTTCACCGGCGCGTTCGGATCGGCGGAGCTGGACGCCTCGGTGCTCGCGCTGCCGGTCACGCACTTCCTGCCGGCCACCGATCCGCGGATGCGCTCGACGATCGCGATGGTCGAGCGCGAGCTGGGCACCGAGGACGGCCTGCTGCGGCGTTGGACGACCGACCCGGCCGGATTCCTGCTGTGCTCGTTCTGGCTGGTGGAATGTCTGGTGATGACGGGTGAGCCGCAGCGCGCCGAGGCGCTCTTCGAGCGAGTCGTCGGGTACTCCAACGACGTGGGGTTGTTCAGCGAGCAGATCGACCTGACCACCGGCACGCAGCTCGGCAACATCCCGCAGGCGCTCTCGCACATCGGGCTGATCAACGCGGCGTGGCGGATCACCGAGCCGGAGAGCTACTGAGCGGTCGGCGTTGCGCCCCGGAATCCTGCAACAGACCTGCAAACGCCAGGCATTGACGTTGATGGTTGGACAGTCCTAGCCTCGAAGCATCGGGAAAGCCCTTTCCCCAGGGTCTTGAACCCGCCTCACCCCGCCTCGGATCCGGGCGTCCGACGGGGGCGCACACCGATCCCGTTCAGCGCAGCACGCCGTGCGAGCACGTCTCGGTACGGCGGCCGAGGGATCACCACCACATGCGTCAAGGAGGACACCTGTGCAGAAAAGACGACTCTCCGGCCGCCGACCACTCCTGCTGGCGGTCGGTGCCGGGGTGACCGCTGCGGCCCTCGCCGCCGGCATGACCTCGGCCTTCGCGGCCACCGTCTTCAGCGACGACTTCACCGACGGCGACACCTCCGGCTGGTCCAAGTCCGGCGGCACCTGGGCCGTCGACGGCTCGGGCGTGCTCAACCAGTCCAACGCCGGCAGCGAGCTGGCCCGGCAGTTCGCCGGCCAGACCAGCTGGACCAACTACTCCGTGCAGGCCCGGGTCAGGCCCACGAGCTTCGGCTCGTCCGGTGCCCTGGTCGGGCTCGCCGCCCGCTCCACCAGCAGCACAAAGATGTACCGGCTGGCCCTGCTCGGCTCCGGTCGGGCCGAACTCCAGGCGGTCAACGGCAGCTCCGTCACGGCGATCGGTTCCGCAGCTCTGGGCGTCGGCACCGGCACCTGGTACAACCTGCGCATCGAGACCAGCGGCAGCACCATCCGCGGCTTCGTCAACGGCACCCAGATCGCGTCCGGCAGCAACAGCCTGGCCGGTGCGGGCCGGATCGGCCTGGTCACCGCGTACGCCAGTGGCGGCTTCGACGACGTGTCGGTCGACTCGTCCGGCGGCGGCACCCCGACGACTCCGCCACCGACGACCACTCCGCCACCCACCACCACGCCGCCGCCGACCACCACGCCTCCGCCGGCTGGCTGGCCGACGCCCACCGGCAGCCAGAAGGTGGACGCCACGATCCCGGTCTCCGGCTCGTTCGACGGTGGGCTCAAGCGCTACTACGGCATCGGTGACGGCGGGCAGGGCGAGAGCCAGGACCCGATGTTCGAGCTGGCCGCGGGCGCCACCCTGCGCAACGTGATCATCGGTGCTCCGGCCGGCGACGGCGTGCACTGCGAGGGCAACTGCACCCTGATCAACGTCTGGTGGGAGGACGTCGGCGAGGACGCGGCGACCTTCCGCGGCGGCACCACGTACACCGTCGACGGCGGTGGGGCCCGTTCCGCCAGCGACAAGGTCTTCCAGCACAACGGCTCGGGCACCGTCTACATCAAGAACTTCCGGGTGGAGAACGCCGGCAAGCTCTACCGCGCCTGCGGCAACTGCTCCACGTCGTACCAGCGGCACGTGGTGATCGACAACGTGATCGTCCGGAACACCGACGCGATCGCCGGCATCAACACCAACTGGGGCGACACGGCCCGGTTCAGCCGGATCACCATCGTCGGCGACCCGGACCGGGAGACGTCGATTTGCGTGAAGTACAAGGGCGTGCCGAAGGGCGGCGAGCCGACCGAGATCGGCGAGGGCGCCGACGGCGTCAACTGCCTCTACTCACCCTCGGACATCACCTACCAGTAGACCGGCACGACGGCGTCCCGCGTACCGCCCGGTCCGCGGGGCGCCGTCACCTCAACCCATCACTGGTACGCCGGAGACGTCGACAGTGTCCGGGTACTTCAACCCGGCACCGGTGTTGAGCACCACCACCCGTTCGCCGGCCCGGATCCACCCGCCCGCGCGCAGTTGCCGGGCCGCCGTGAGGCAGGCCGCCCCCTCCGGGCAGAGCAGCAGCCCCTCCCGGGCGGCGAAGTCCCGCAGATCGGCCAGGATGTCCGCGTCGTCGACGGCGACTGCCGTACCGGAGGACTCCCGCAGCGCCGCCAAGATCAGCTCGTCGCCCAGCGGGGCCGGTACCGTGATGCCGAATGCCACAGTGTGCGCGTCCGCCCACGGCTGGGCCCGATCCTCGCCGGCGGCGAAGGCCCGCACGATCGGCGCGCAGCCGGTGGACTGCACCGCCACCAGCCGGGGCAGCTTGTCGCCGATCCAGCCCAGCTCGCGCAGCTCGTGCAGCGCCTTGTGGATGCCGATCAGGCCGACCCCGCCGCCGGTGGGATAAATGATCACGTCCGGTGTCTGCCAGCCGAGCTGCTCGACGATCTCGTACCCCATCGTCTTCTTGCCCTCCAACCGGTAGGGCTCGCGCAGCGTGCCGGCGTCGAAGATCGCCCCGTTCGACTCCGCGATCAGCTCGGCCACCCGCCGACCGGCGTCGCCGATCAGCCCGTCGACCAGGCGCAGGTCGGCACCGGCGGCGACGCACTCGCGCCGACAGATGGTCGGCGCCTCCAGCGGCATGACGATTGTCGCGCCCATTCCGGCCCGCGCGGCGTACGTGGCCCAGGCCGACCCGGCGTTGCCGTTGGTAGGCATCGCGATCCGCTCGACGCCCAGCTCGCGGGCCCGGCTCACCCCGACCGCCGCGCCCCGGGCCTTGAACGAGCCGGTCGGGACCAGCCCCTCGTCCTTGACCATCAGGTCCGCGATGCCGATCTCCGTGCCGTACGCCGGAGCCCGCAACAGCGGCGTCCAGCCCTCACCCAGCGTGGTGACGTGCCGAGGGTCGGCTACCGGCAGGACCTCCCGGTAGCGCCACAGGTCGGCCGGGCGCAGCGGAAAGCGTTCCGGGGTGACCGCCTTCGCCACGGCCGGCAGGTCGTAGCGGGCCAGCAGCGGCGACCCGCACTCGCAGAGATTCTGTAACCGGTCGGCGGCGTGTTCCTTGCCGCAGCGCGGGCAGTCCAGGTGAGTCAGGTACACGTCGCTCCTCGCCGTCACACCGCGTCGATGCTCAGCCAGTGCCGGCTGCGCCGCCCCGGCTGGTAGACCGAGTCCAGTCGCTTGGCGACCACGCCCGGCAGGCCCTGTTCCCGCCCGGCACGCAGGGCCTCGTCGCCCGCGCCCGGGAACCACGGCGGAGTCTGCCAGTGCGTACCGGACAAGACCAGCCCATCGAGCAGCTCGCGACGTTGCGTGTACGGCACGTCGACGCTGCTCACGCCCTCCAGCCACAGCAGGTCGACGATCAGGTACTGGGCGCCGGCGGGGACCCGGCTGCCGGTGGCCGGCCGTACCGGGCGGACCCGCCCGGCACCGTCGATGCGGACCAGCACACCGTCGAGCACCGCCTCGGTGGGCGCGAGCGCCTCGGCCATCGCGCGCAGCCACTGATACCCGCCGGTGATCTCCTCGTCGGTCTCGGAGAGCAGCCGCAGTCGCCCGCCGGAGACGTACGCCATCGCCCGGACGCCGTCCCAGCGCAGCTCGTACCCCCAGGCGGCGCGGTCGCGGGGGAGCCCGGCGGCGGGCGTGGTGTGCATCGGTCGGACCACCTCCGGCATCGGCGTCCAGCCCGGCGGCGCGGGGTCGGTGCGGCGGACCATCCAGTCGCGTCCTCCGGTGGCGAAGAGGACGTAGCGGCCGGCGGTCCGCTCACCGGAGAGCGTCACGATCACCTCGTCGTCGCGCCACTTCTCGCAGCGGTAGGTGCCCCGGTCGTGAATCAGCATCCGGCCGCCGCCGTACTCACCGGCGGGGATCTCACCGGCGAAGTCGAGGTACTCCATCGGGTGGTCCTCGGTGTGTACGGCGAGGTGGTTGCGACCCGGATCGCGGGGCAGACCGCGTGGCACCGCCCACGAGGCGAGCACACCCTCGCGCTCCAGTCGCAGGTCCCAGTGCAGGCTGCGAGCGTGGTGCTGCTGAATGACGAAGCGTTCGGCGTCAGCACCGGACGGCGGCGGGCTCGCCGACGGCACCGGCTCGGGTGTTCGGGCCGCGTCCCGCCGTCGCCGGTACTCGTCCAGCCGGTCGGTCACACAAGCATTCTCCGGCAATCCGGACCGGTGCGCTGGAGGCCGGAGTGTCCGGTTCGCTCGGCGGCCGAGGGCGCGGCGGGGTAGAACGGACCTCATGGACCTCACCGACCAGCCCACCGCCCTGCTCCCCGGTGACGTGCGGATGCCCCTGCTCGGCTTCGGCACCTGGCAGGCCACCGGCCAGGCCGGTTACGACGCCGTGCTGGCCGCGCTCGACACCGGCTACCGGCACCTCGACACCGCCACCGTTTACGGCAACGAGCGGGAGGTCGGCCGGGCGGTACGGGAGAGCGGGTTGCGCCGCGAGGACCTCTTCATCACCACCAAGATCCCGCCGGACCGGGTGGGCCGGGAGCGCGCGACGCTGGAGGCCAGCCTGGAGGCGCTCGGCGTCGAGCACGTGGACCTCTGGCTGATCCACTGGCCGCCGTCGTCGCCGGGGGACAGCATCCCGCTCTGGCGCGAGCTGCTCGCCGCCCGCGACGAGAACCTGGCCCGGGCGGTAGGGGTGAGCAACTACAGCACCGCGGAGATCGACGAGCTGATCCAGTCCACCGAGGAGAACCCGGCGGTCAACCAGATCCGGTGGAGTCCGTCGCTGTACGACCGGCAGCGGCACGCCGAGCACCGGGACCGGGGCGTGGTGTTGGAGGGGTACAGCCCGTTCAAGACCAGCGACCTCAGTGACCCGGTGCTGACCAGGATCGCCGGCGCGCACGGCGTGTCCCCGGCGCAGGTGGTGCTGCGGTGGCACATCGACCACGAGATCGTGGTGATCCCGAAGTCGGTGACCCCGGAGCGGATCACCGCCAACTTCGACGTCTTCCACTTCTCGCTCACGGCGGAGGAGATGCGCGACATCGACGCGCTCGGCGAGGTCTGAACCGGCGAATTCCTTCAACCCGTGAACCGGCAATGAAGGGTATCGACATCGACGTACGTGACGGTATAGCGTCCCCGTCATCACGTTCGTCGATCCGTTCGTACCCGCCGTCGCTGGAGGATCGCCATGGCCCGAACCCCGTCCATCCGTCTGCCCCGCCGTGGGGTGCTCGGCATCCCCGCCCTGGTGGTCGCCGCGCTGACAGTCGTCGCCCGACCCGCCGCCGCGAGCGCCGCGCCGAAGGCCGAGTGCCTCGCCGACCTGCTTCAGGACGCCTGATGGCGACCATTCCCTGGCTGGTGGACGTGCTGCGCGCCGCCGGGGTCCAGGTAGTGGTCGAGGGGGACTGGCTCAACCGGATGCGGCCCGGCTCGTTCGACCCGATCGGGGTGCTCTGGCACCACACCGCCTCGACCTCCAGCGCCAGCAACCCGCACCCGGCGCTCGGCATCTGCATCAACGGCCGGTCCGACCTGCCGGGCCCGCTGTGCCAGGCGCTCGTCGACTACAACGGTGTCTTCCACGTCATCTCGGCCGGCCGGTGCAACCACGCCGGAGTCAGCGGCGGCAGCGGGCCGATCCCGGCCGGTGACGGCAACACCCTGATGATCGGGTGGGAGATCGACTACAACGGCGTCAACCAGGAGATGACCGCCGCGCAGTACAACGCGTCGCTCGCCGCCACGGCCGCCGTGCTCACCCGGCTCGGCCGGGACAGCAGCTACGCCCGGGGCCACCGGGAGACCAGCACCAGCGGCAAGATCGACCCGTCCTTCATCGACCTGAACGTCATGCGCGCCGACGTGGCGGCGAGAATGGCCGGCGGCGGCACGGCCTGGTCCTCCACTGTCGACAACACCACCAGCGGTCGGTTCACCGCCAGCGCCAACTGGGGCGTGTCGTCGTACTCCAGTCAGCGCTACGGTGCCGACTACCGCTACGCGGACCCGGTCGCCGCCAGCGACGTCGCGTGGTACCGGTTCAACGTCCCGGCCACCGCCAGCTACCGGGTCGAGGCCTGGTGGCCGGCGAACTCCGGCTACAACAGCGCCGCCCCGTACATCGTCGCCACCAGCGCCGGCAACCAGACCGTCCGGGTCGACCAACGGGCCACCGGTGGGCAGTGGCGGGTCCTCGGCACGTTCACACTCCCGGCCGGTGACGCCAACCGGGTCGGCGTGAGCCGGTGGAGCAACGCCACCGGCCTGGTCGTCGCCGACGCCGTACGCCTCACCCGCGTCTGACGACGGTTCTGGTTTCACGGAACCCGAGGGTTTGCGAGGGACGGTGCAACGTGCCCATGCGCATCCGGAGACTGGCGACCCCGAGCCACGCACGGGGAGGTGCGTTTGCCGGTGCCGAGCCCGTCGGTGCCCGCACGGTGCAACCACGAGCCGTGTACCTCGTTGACCTGGACGGTGCCGCCGGACCGCGTGTAGGACGCCTGCCAGTCGCGGATGGTCTCGTAGGCGCCGTGGTCGAGATAGTCCAGGTGTAGTTCGAGGACGACGTGCTGCCCCGGGGGCAGGGCGGTGAGCCGGCGGGTGAGTCGTCCGGAGGCGACGAAGGCGAGTGTTCCGATGATCGACACGAGCCAACTGCCGGAGTTCGGCTCGGTGACGTGGATCTCGCACCGGGCAAGCCGCCACAACATGAAGAGCACCGCCGTCGCCATGCCGAGCCCGACCCCGATGAGCAGGTCGGTCGCGGCAACGCCGACCGCGGTGATCACGTAGATGGGCAGTTCCCGGTGCCGGGCGTACGTGCGGATCTGGGCGAGGCTCACCAGTCGCAGGCCGACCACCACGAGGACGGCGGCGAGCACGGCCATCGGGATCATTTCCAGCAGTACGGCGCCAGCCATCACGAACCCGGCGATCCAGACTCCGTGCAGGATGGCCGAGGCGCGGGTGCGTGCCCCAGCCGCGACGTTGGCCGAGCTGCGCACGATGACGCCGGTGACCGGGAGGCCGCCGAGCGTCCCGGACACGGCGTTCGCGGCGCCCTGAGCGATGAGTTCGCGATCGAGGTTCGCCCGTGCGCCGTGGTGCATGCGGTCGACGGCCACCGCCGAGAGAAGAGATTCCACGCTCGCCACCAGGGCGATGGTGATGACTGCCGGGAGGACCTCCCACAGCGGTGAATTGGGCCAGCGGGCGAAGGTGAGCGCGTTCAAGGGGTTGGCGGGCAGGTTCACCCGCTCCACGTCGGCACCGAGGGCCGTCGCGACCACTGTGGCAACCACCACCGCCACCAGGGTCGCCGGCAGCATGGTGGTCTTGACCAGCCGTGCCCAGACCAGCAGCAGGGTCATGGTCAGCGCGCCGAGCAGCACGGACACGCTGTGGTAGTCGGCGACCTGGCCGGGTAGGTCGCGGAGATTCGCCCACGCCGAGCTCTGGGGCGCGCCGCCGAGCGCTACGTGGACCTGGCTCAGCGCGATGACCAGACCGATGCCGGCCAGCATCCCGTGTACGACAGTCGGCGACAGGGCGAGCGCGGCCCGCCCGAGGCGGGTGATGCCCAGCAGGATCTGCAGCAGCCCGGCGAGGGTCACGATCGCGGCGGTGCCGGCGAAGCCGAACTCGGCGATGGTGCCCGCGACGATCACGGTGAGCCCAGCCGCCGGTCCGCTGACCTGGAGCGGCGCGCCGCTGAGCGCGCCGGCGACTATCCCGCCCACGACGGCGGCGATCAGCCCGGCCAGCAGGGGTGCTCCGGAGGCGGCAGCGATGCCGAGGGACAACGGGATGGCGATCAGGAAGACAACGATCGACGAGGGGACATCGTGCCGAAATAGGGCTTTGACCGACATGTTCGGAAGGTACTCAAATAATATTAATGCATAGTTAAGCGTGATTCTTTCACCCGCGACCAACGACGTGCGGGGGCGTGACCGACCAGGTCACGCCCCCGCACATCGTGGTGTCGGCTCAGTTGCGGGAGCAGGTTGCCCCGTTGAGCGAGAAGCTGGTCGGCGACGAGTACGAGCCGCTCAGCGTCCCCTGGTAGCCGAAGCTGGCCGTGCCGCCGGGTGCTACCGATCCGTTGTGGCCGGTGTTGCGGGCGGTCACCGTCGACCCGCTCTGGCTCACAGTGGCGTTCCAGGCGTTGGTGACCTGCTGCCCACCGGGCAGGCTGTAGGCCAGCGTCCAACCGTTGATCGCGCTGGACCCGGTGTTGGTGATCTGCACGTCGGCCGTGAAGCCGTTGTTCCACGAGTTCGCCGTGTACTTCACCGCGCAGCTCGCGCCACCGCTCGGCGGCGGGGTCGTCGGGTTGGTCGGCGGCTGGCCGCCACCGTTGACGTTTGCCGAGAACGAGGTCACCGCGAGGCCGGCGCCGCCCTGCCACGGCTCGAAGCCGGCCTGGATGCTGGTCAGGTACCAGGAGTTGGTGATCGCACCCCGGTTGCGGGTGTCGTTGATGAAGTCCAGCACGCTGAAGTTCAGGCTGGAGATCGCCGACGACGCGACGTAGGAGATGACGTTGTTGGAGCCGTTGCTGCCCCGCCAGACCTCCCAGGTGCGGCCGGCCAGGTTCGTGGTGCCGACGACCGATCCGATGGGCTGAATCGGGCCCTGCCGGTTGAGCCAGATCATGATCTCCATCTGGTTCACCCCGTCCCGCTTCGGCGACGGGTCCAGCCAGATGTCGTACGACGCGTTGTAGGTGGCGCCGCTGACGTAGCGGTAGGAGATGCTGCTGGTGGCGCTGCTGATCTGACTCACCTGGATCGGCAGGTTCGTGCCGGGGGAGCAGTTGGTGTAGTGACAACCGAGGAACACCGAGGGGTACGCCGTGGGCGCGCCGTTGGTGGGGCTGCTGCCGTTCTGGGTGATGATCTCGAAGCCGTTGTTGGTGGCGTTGATGCACTGCTGGGCGGTGGTGCCCCAGCGGTTGTTCTGCACCACGTAGCGGCCCTGGATGACTGTCGAGCCGTACTGTTCGCAGATCTGCGTGTCGGCGGAGGCGCTGCCTCCGAGGGCTACTGCCACCAGCGAACTGGCGACCAGCAACCCGGCGGCGGCCAGGGCCCGAAGTTGACGTTTCATGACACTCCTCGACTCGGCGCGTGCCGGGCGCCGGATGTGGTGGGGCAGTGCGGGAGCGCTCCCACGCTCAACGACACATTTACATGTCTGAAACTGCTGCGCAACCGTCCGCGTCGAACTGGTGAATTGTGAGGATTGCCATGCCCCGCCGGACGGCTGGCCACGGACGGCCAGCCAAGCGGCGCGGGTCACCGACGAGCGGCGGGGTGCGGGCCGATTGGGCCTGGTGTGCGCCGATCGCTCCGAGTAGCGTGTTGCCTCCAACGCGTGCCGCTCCCCCTCCGGAGGCGTACACCACCATGGGTGGCTCCCCCCTGCGCATCCTCGTCGTCGGCGCGGGCATCGCCGGCCTGGCCGTAGCCCGGGCGCTGCGCCTGGCGGGCTTCCGGCCCGACGTCACCGACAAGCTGCCACCGGGGGAGTCCACCGAGACCGGTCTCTACCTGCCCGGCAACGCCGCCCGCGCCCTACACCGGCTCGACCTGCACGACCCGGTCCGGCCGATCGGGCAGGTGATCCGCCGGCAGCGGTTCTTCGACGCCGCGGGCGCGCAACTCTGCGAGGTCGACCTCGACGCACTCTGGACCGGCGTCGGCGAATGCCGAGCGCTGCCCCGGGCCGACCTGCACCGGGTGCTGCTCAGTGGTGCCGGTGGCGCCGTCCGGCACGGCGCCGAGGTCCGCACCCTGGACCTGCTCCCGGGCGCTGTCGGCGTCACCTTCACCGATGGCACCACCAGCGAGTACGACCTGGTCATCGGCGCCGACGGGCCACGCTCCTCGGTCCGCGCGCTGGCCGCGCTCGGTGGGCCGCCGCGCCCGGTGGGGCAGGTGGTCTACCGGGCCGTCCTGCGCGACGGTCCACCGGTCACCGAGTGGACCGCACTGCTCGGCCAGCGTTCCGGGTTCCTGATGGTGCCGATCGGTGCCGGGCGGCTGCACCTCTACGCCGACGAGGCCGGCACCGAGGAACCCGCCGACCCGCTGGCCCGACTGCGGGACCTCTTCGCCGACTACCGCGGCCCGGTACCCGAGGTGCTGGCGGCCCTCGACGAGGTGCACGTCGGGATCACCGACGAGGTGGAGTTGGGCCGCTGGTACCGAGGGCGTGTCCTGCTGGTCGGCGATGCCGCGCACGCCACCGCGCCGACGCTGTCGCAGGGTGCGGCCATGGCCTTGGAGGACGCCGTGGTGCTGGCCGAGTCGCTGCGCGCCGCCAACAGCGTGGAGGCGGCGCTCGTGGCGTACGAGAGTCGTCGCCGTCCGCGTACCCGATGGGTGCGGGACCGGACCCGGGACCGCAACCGCACCAGGGACGTCCCGCCGGCGCTGCGCGACCCGTTGCTGCGCGGACGCGGCGACCGGATCTTCGGGGAGCACTACCGGCTCCTGCTCGGCCCGCTGTAGGCCCGTAGTAGATCGTGTCACGCCACCCCACGCGGCGCTGCGACCTGCCGGGGACTATCCTCCTTGCGGATGACGGCCCGCCGATAAACAGCGTGTGCCGAGCGGGACAACCGAGAACCGGAGGCCACTCGTGACCACCGTCGCACCCAAGCCGGTCGTGACCCGGCCCTGGCCGGTCCGGGAGCCGGTCAAGGGGTCGGCCATCGCGCGGCTGCTGCGAACCACGGACGCGAAGCAAATCGGGATCATGTACATGATCACCGCGTTCGCGTTCTTCATGATCGGTGGCCTGATGGCTCTGGTCATGCGTGCTGAGCTGGCCCGACCCGGGCTGCAGTTCCTGTCGCCGGAGCAGTACAACCAGCTCTTCACGATGCACGGCACGATCATGTTGCTGTTCTTCGCGACGCCGATCGTGTTCGCGTTCGCGAACTACATCGTGCCGATCCAGATCGGCGCGCCCGACGTCTCCTTCCCCCGGCTGAACAGCTTCGCCTACTGGCTGTACCTGTTCGGCGGGACGATGGCGACCGCCGGATTCATCACCCCGGGCGGCGCCGCCGACTTCGGCTGGTTCGCGTACGCGCCGCTGAGCAGCGTCGAACACTCGCCTGGCGTCGGCGCGAACATGTGGATCATGGGTCTGGCCATCTCCGGCCTGGGCACCATCCTCGGCGCCGTGAACATGATCACCACTGTGCTGACCCTGCGCGCGCCCGGCATGACCATGTTCCGGATGCCGATCTTCACGTGGAACATCCTGGTCACCAGCCTCCTGGTGATCCTGGTCTTCCCGCTGCTGGCCGCCGCGCTGTTCGCGCTCGCCGCGGACCGGATCCTCGGCGCGCACGTGTACGACCCGGCAACCGGTGGGCCGATGCTCTGGCAGCACCTGTTCTGGTTCTTCGGGCACCCCGAGGTCTACATCGTGGCGTTGCCGTTCTTCGGCATCATCAGCGAGGTCATCCCGGTCTTCTCCCGCAAGCCGATCTTCGGCTACAAGGGTCTGGTCGCCGCGACCGTCGCGATCGCCGCGCTCTCCATGAGCGTCTGGGCGCACCACATGTTCGCCACCGGCCAGGTGCTGCTGCCGTTCTTCAGCTTCCTGAGCTACCTGATCGCCGTGCCGACCGGTATGAAATTCTTCAACTGGATCGGCACCATGTGGCGGGGCCAGATCAGCTTCGAGACCCCCATGCTCTGGGCGGTCGGCTTCCTGGTGACCTTCCTCTTCGGTGGTCTCACCGGTGTGCTGCTGGCCAGCCCGCCGATCGACTTCCACGTGTCGGACTCGTACTTCGTGGTGGCGCACTTCCACTACGTGCTCTTCGGCACCATCGTGTTCGCGGTCTTCGCGGGCATCTACTTCTGGTTCCCGAAGATGTTCGGCCGGATGCTCGACGAGCGCCTGGGCAAGGTGCACTTCTGGCTCACCATGATCGGCTTCCACACCACGTTCCTGGTGCAGCACTGGCTCGGCAACGAGGGCATGCCCCGTCGGTACGCCGACTACCTGCCCAGCGACGGCTTCACCACGCTGAACACGATCTCCACGATCGGCGCGTTCATCACCGGTATCTCCACGCTGCCGTTCATCTACAACTGCTGGAAGTCGTACAAGACCGGCCCGGTGGTCGAGGTGAACGACCCCTGGGGTCACGGCAACTCGCTGGAGTGGGCGACCAGCAGCCCGCCGCCGCTGCGTAACTTCGACCGGATGCCGCGGATCCGCTCCGAGCGGCCGGCGTTCGACGCGAAGTTCCCGGAGTTGGCGGCCGGTGGTCAGAGCCTGGCCGGCCCGCCGGAGGGTGGCGCCAAGCCGCTCACCAGCGAGTCGGACGGCGGGGCCAGCTACCGCGAGGACACCGCGAGCGACGCCGACAGGCACTGACGCTCAGCTCAGCAGTACGACGGGCGCCGCCCCCGGGACACCGGGAGCGGCGCCCGTCGCCATGCCCAGCCCACTGTCACTCGCGCGTCTCGCCGCGTTCCAGCCGCTCCGCGTCGCTCACCGGCGGGCTGTCTACCGCAGTTCCGCCTGCCCGCCTGCCCGCCCTGCCCGGCCTGGATCGGCCCTGCCCGCCCTGCCCTTGCTTGGCGCGGCTGGGCTGCGGAGCATTTCCCTGATGACCCTGACGGCTGTATAGCCTCGGCTCCAGTCCGCCAGGCCGGCCTGACTCGGCCAGCCCGGCTTGGGTCCGTCTAGCCCTGGCCTGGTCCCGCCGGTTGGCCTGCTTCGGCTGGATCCGCTTGGCCCTGCCGGCCGGGCCCGCGTGGCACCAGCGTGGCCGGATCTCCAGGTGACGGTAGTGCTGACGAGCGATATACCTGTGAGTCATAAATATGCCTCACAGGTATATCTGCCGTCAGCATGTGTGCCGGCTGTCGGTGCGGTCGAGGTGGATCGCCTACCAGTGTGGCAATGCGTCGTTCCGGCAGAGCAGGGACGCCGACCTTCAGCTTCGCGCGACGGCGGGGTGGTCAGCGGGCGGCGGGGGAGAGGTCGGCCTCGGCGGGCGGCGGGGTGGCCGCCTCGGCGATGCGGCGGCGGCGCAGCTCGATCGGGAGCACCACCACAGTGACCAGCGCGCCGAGCGCACCGGTCACCACGAAGCCCCAGAGTGGCGCGCTGGCGTCGATCACCGCGCCGGCGAGCGGCGCACCGACCGCGATGCCGACGGTGACGGCGGAGCCGTGCAGACCCATCGCCTCACCGCGTACCTCGGCCGGAACCAGGCGGCTGACGGCGTCCGAGCCGGCCGCGATGGTCGGCGCGCAGAGCGCTCCGGCGGGGATCAGCGCCAGGCACAGCAGCCACCAGTGCGCGCCGCCCAGCCCCACCGGAATGGTGCACACTGCCAGCGCGGCGGTCAGTGCCAGCGGGGAGAACGAGCGGTGTACGGCCCCGTACGCGAAACCGCCGGCCAGCGAGGCGACCGCCCAGATGGCCAGGACCGCGCCGGTCCACCCGACCTCGCCGCTGGCCCGCAGAACGGCGACCACCGCCACGTCGGTGCCCCCGAGCACCAGGGTCGCCGCGGCGCTGAGCGCCAGGACGGCGAGCAGCCGGGGGGTCAGCCACTCCCGGCGCGGCACGCGGCGTTGTGGGCCGGTGGGCTCGGTGGCCTCCCGGATGGGTGGGTTGACCACCCACAGGGCGATCCCGGCGGCGACGATGCCGCCACCGACCAGGTACATGGTGGTCTGCGCGGAGATCGCGGTGACCAGGGCCACCGCCAACGCCGGGCCGATCATGAAGGACAGCTCCACCGACATCGAGTCCAGTGCGTAGGCCGGGCGGCGTTGGTCCTCGGGGACCAGCGCGGCGATCGACTGACGGACCACGGAGAAGATGGGCAGGGCCAGGGAACCGGCCACGAAGGCGGCAGGCAGGAGCACCGGGTACGCCAGCGTCGGCGCGGTGGACCAGAAGATCGCCTCGGCGATCGCGGTGAGCACCAGGACCGGGCGCAGTCCACGCCGGTCCACGAGTCGGCCGAGCAGCGGCCCGCCGATCGCCGCGCCCACTGTGACCGCCGCACCCACCAGGCCGGCCGCCCCGTAGCCCCGATCAAGATCGAGCACCACGTGGAAGGTCAACGTCACCCCGGTCGCGGTGAGCGGGATGCGGGCGAGGACGGCAACCAGTAGCAGCGACCGCAGACCGGGCAGGGCGAGCGCCCGCCGGTAAGGCTTCATGTTCACGTGGGTCCGTACCTCCGGCGCCATCTTCGACCGGCGGCGGCCCCTTGGCCAACCAATTAGCGCCTCATGCGGCCCTGATCACAGGCTGACCCTGCATGATCACCCCGGCGCCCTCCATGGCGCGCAGGGCCACGTCGGTGGTCGCCGGGGCGACGGCGGCGGTCAACTCCAGCAGCACTGTGGTGGCGAATCCCTCCCGGGCGGCGTCCAGCGCGGTCGCCCGGACGCAGTGGTCGGTGGCGATGCCGACCACGTCGACCCGGTCCACGTCGCGCTGGCGCAGCCAGTCGGCCAGGCACTCGCCGTCGTCGGCATGCCCCTCGAAACCGGAGTACGCCGCCGCGTGCTCGCCCTTGTGGAAGATCGCCTCGACCCGGGCGGTGTCCAGTTCCGGGTGGAACTCCGAACCGGTGGTGCCGACCACGCAGTGCCGGGGCCAGGACTCCACGAAGTCCGGCGGATCGCCGAAGTGGGCTCCCGGGTCGACGTGGTAGTCCTTCGTGGCGACCACATGCGTCCACCGGTCCGGCTCGGCGGCGAGTAACCGGGAGATGCCGGCGGCCACCCCTGCGCCGCCGGCGACGGCCAGCGAACCGCCCTCGCAGAAGTCGTTCTGCACGTCCACGATGATGAGCGCGTTGGCCATGGGGGGTTCCTCTCTCCGCACTGTTGGTCGGTGGTGCTCGGGGATGACTCAGCCAGCGGGCACGACGGTGACCGGCACGGCCGGATCGCCGGCCGAAAGTTTCAGCCCTTCCCACGGGATGGAGATCAGACACTCCCGCAGGTGCTCCCGAGACTCGTCGAGGGTGGGCAGCGGCACCGACTCGCCGGCGACCACGTACGACTGCTGGAGCAGGCGGTCGTTGGGCTGCCGGTCGGGAACGCCCTGCGGGACGATGACCTCCTCGGTGGCGGTGCCGGTCGGCTTGTGCCGGCGCACCGCCACCTTTCGGCCGCCGATGGTGGCCTTGTGCTCGGAGCGCTTCACCACCGGCCGTCCCTCGACCTCGACCAGTTTGTAGACCAGCCCGGCGGTCGGTGCCCCGGAGCCGGTGACAACGGCCGTGCCGGCGCCGTACATGTCCACCGGTTCGGCGGCCAGCGAGGCGATCGCGTACTCGTCCAGGTCACCCGAAACGATGATCTTGGTCTCGGTGGCGCCCAGCGAGTCGAGCAACTCCCGGGACTGCTGAGCGATCACCGCGAGGTCGCCGGAATCGATTCGTACCGCCCGCAGGTCCGGCCCGGCCACCGCGATGGCGTTGCGGATGCCCTGGCTGATGTCGTACGTGTCGACCAGCAGCGTGGTGTCCTTGCCCAGCGTGGCGACCTGCGAGGCGAACGCCGCCCGCTCGTCGTCGTGCAGCAGGGTGAACGCGTGCGCAGCAGTGCCGGCCGTCGGGATGCCGTAGCGCGCGCCGGCGGCGAGGTTGGACGTGAACCGGAACCCGGCCAGGTACGCGGACCGCGCCGCGGCCACCGCCGCCTCCTCGTGTGCCCGGCGCGACCCCATCTCGATCAGCGTCCGGCCCCGCGCCGCTGTCACCATCCGGGCCGCCGCGGCGGCCACCGCGCAATCGTGGTTGAGCACTGACAGCGCCAGCGTCTCCAGCACCACACATTCGGCGAAGCCGCCGGAGACGGTGAGGATCGGTGAACCGGGAAAGAACAGCTCACCCTCGGCGTACCCGTCGATGTCGCCGGTGAAGCGGTAGTCGGTGAGCCACGCCGCCGCCGTCTCGTCGACCACACCGGTCCGCAGCAGGAACTCGACCTCGGTGGGGTCGAACCGGAAGTCGCGGATCAGCTCGATCAGCCGGGTCGTCCCGGCGACCACGCCGTACCGGCGGCCGCTGGGCAGCCGGCGGCTGAACACCTCGAAGACACACCGGCGGTCGGCGGTGCCGTCCTTCAGTGCCGCGCTGACCATTGTCAGCTCGTAGTGGTCGGTCAGGAGCGCGGGGCGGTGGATGCTCACCGCCCCAGCCTAAGGTTCAGCTCGGGTCGCCGCCGTCGTGGCCCGGGATCGAGCGCAACGCCGCCCACAGCTCGGCCCGGCCGGTGACGCCGAGCTTGGCGTAGATCCGCTGGAGGTGGTTCTCCACCGTGCGCGCCGACAGGTAGAGCCGTTCGGCGATGGCCCGGCTGGGAGCGCCGTGCGCGGCGAGGCGCGCCACCTGCCACTCCCGCTCGGTGAGCACTGGCGCACCGGCCTGGAGCGCCGGCGTCCGGATCAGGTCACAGCGCCCGAGCAACCCGGCGAGGCGCTCCCGGGCGTCGTTGGCGGCAGCCGAGTGCTGACGACGCAGCCGCTGGACGGCCTGGGAGGTCGCCTCGGCGGCGTACACGGTCAACTCCAGGGCGGCGTAGTCGTCGGCGACCGCGAGCAGATCGGCGGCGGAGTCGGTCACCGCGGCGCGGGCGTGCCGGGCCAACAGCGGCGGGAGCACACCGTCGACCCGCTCGGAAAGCTCGGCGAGGCGCTGCGCGACGGTGCGCCGACCACCGTCGGAGCAGGTGGGACCGACCGCCATGCCCGCCTGGTCGAGTCGGACGAGGTCGTGCAGGACATGCACCTCGTGCCCGGCGAAGCCGTCCGAGCGCAGCCGATCCACCAGGTCACCGAGGTGTTTGACAGCGCCCGGCAGGTCGCCCGAGACGGCGAGCGACGCACCCCGGGCCTGCTCCAGCCACGGGTAGAGCACCGCCATGCCCGGCGCGTGGGTGCGGTCGGCTTCGGCCATCGCCGCAACCGCCTGCGCGGCGTCACCGCGCAGCGCCGCCGCCTGGGCGCGTTCGGCCTGGGCCAGACCGGCGTAGACCCGACTCGTGGCCAACACCGCGCAGGCGCCCAGCGAGGTCCGCATGGCCGCGTCGCTCTGCCCGCGCAGCCGGGCCGCGTACGCCTGAAGGATGGCCAGGTAACCGGTGCCGAGGCGGAAGTCGCCGGCTCCGGCGAGGTCGGCGAACTCGTCGGCCACTATCGCGTCGATCCCGGCCAGGTCGCCGGTGAGCATGAGCCGGGTGCCTCGGGCCAGCTCCAGGGCCAACTGGAGGTACGGCATGTCGGTGCGCCAGCTCGCCGCGGCCGAGTGCACCTGGGCGATCGCCGTACCGCTGCGGGCCAGCTCGCCCTGCGCGGCCTGGACGTACGCGATGGTCGATCGGGCCAGCTCGCGGGCGGCGACGCCGGCCGCCGGCCGGTCCAGTACCCGTCGGCTGAGCTGCACCGCGGTGGCCGTGTCCAGTCGGTGCAGGCGCATGATCGCCTCGAAGGCGTGCACGCGGGACCGGTCGGCGGAGTCGCTGAGCTGCTCGACGCGGCTTGCGATCTCCTCCACCGTGGACTCCCGGCTCAGCCCCCAGTAGCTGACCATGCCGCGTACGGTCAGCCAGCGGCAGAGCCGCCGCTCGTCGCCGGGCTCCGGGGTGACCGCGTCGAGGACGTCGATCGCCTCTTCGGGCCGGTCGGCGAACATCAGGATGGTGGCCAGCAGCTCCGCCGCGTCGTAGCCGCCGTCAGCGTGCAGTGCGGCCCGCGCCAGGCGGGTCGCCAGCGGCACGTCGTAGCGGGTGAACGCCTGCACCGCGGCGTCCAGCAGCAGAGCCGGATCCTGTGCGGTGCCCGAGTCGAGTCGCCAGACGGCCACCCGCAACAGGTCGTCGCGTCGGCGTTTGCCGACCTGCTCAAGCAACTCGGCGAGGTGCGCCTGAAGTCGGCGGGTGCGGCTGACCGGGCAGCGACGGCGCATCACCTCGCCGTAGAGCGGGTGCGCCAGCCGGACGTCGGTGCGCCGGTCGTGCTGTACGACGGTGATCAGCCCGCGTTCCTCGGCGGTCTCCACGTCCGACTGTTCGGCGGCCTGCCTGAGGAGGTGCAGGCCCAGTGGTTCGCCGAACGCGACCAGCTCGACGACCGCGCGGACGCCGTCGGTGAGCTTGCCGACCCGGGTGTCGATGAGGTCGGTCAGGTTGGGCGCCAGTTCCAGTCGCCCGGTCCACTTCCAGATCCCGTACGCGCGTTTCAACTCGGCGCTGCCGTTGGCGGCGTGCACCAGCTCGCGCAGCAGCAGCGGGTTGCCGGCCGACAGCCGGCCGAGCCGGTCGGCGGAGCCGGCGTCGACCGGGCCGCCCAGGATCGCCGCCAGCAGGTCGGTGGTCTCCTCCTGCGGCATCGGGGTCAGCTCGACGTGCTCGACCAGGTCGTCGGTCCAGAGTGCGCGGATCGGCAGCGGGATCTGCTCGCCGTCGCGCAGGGTGCCGACCACTGTGGCGTTTTCGGCACGGGCCACCAGATGCACAAGTGCGGCCGAGGGGGGATCGAGCAGGTGGGCGTCGTCGATGGCGAGCACGATCCGCCGGCCGGCCGCCTGCTGTTGCAGCACGTTGAGCGCCCAGCGCAGGATGCCCGCAGGGGAGAGGCCCTGGGGCTGCTCGGCGGGGAGGACCTGGACCAGCCCACCGAACGGCAGCGCCGCGGTGGTGGCGCTGGCGGCGATGGACCAGATCGCGAACCGGTCGGTGGGCAACGCGCCCACGCCCTCGCGCAGCAGACGACTCTTGCCGATGCCAGCGCTGCCGCTGAAGAAGAGCCCACGGCCGGCCTCACCGGTCACCGCCTCCAGCAGGCGGTTGAGCTCAACCGTGCGGCCGACGAACTCCCATCGACTCATTCGCGCAGCATATCGACCGGAATCCGTCCGCGCCCGTACCGTCACCGTGCGAAGTTGAGTAATCGCACAATTACCGGTGAGTATTCGAGGTGTTCCGCCCGGTTGCCAGCCCGCCCGTAGTCTTCCGACATCCGGGTTGACGTACCGGAATTGTCGCGACCGGACCCACGGTCACCTGCAATGGGAGGCACCTGATGAAGCAGGGCCCTCTCCCCTCGGTCGATTCGCCGGGCGACATGACCGGCCCGGCCGACCTACCCACCTGCGGCCCTCTGCCCACCAGGGTCGGCGTGTCGGGCGCCGCCCCGGACGAGCCGCTCGGTGTGGTCGCCGTCGGCCCGGCCGGTGCCGAGCGGCGCGCCGTGCTCGCCACCCTGCTCGGGCTCGACCCGGTCATGCTCACGGTGCCGGCGGGCAGCTGGTTGGTGGTGCGCGACGCCAAGGTGCCCACCCGCGCGGCGTTCGTGCCCGGTTACCGCCAGCCACACTCGTACGGCGCGGACCGGGACGCGGCCGGTCCGGCGTTGGCCCGCCCGCCCCGGCGTGTCGAGCTGAGCGTGCCCCAGCCGCTGCTGCGGCACTTCACCCTGGTCGACGTTCCGGACACCGCCACCCTCGGCGTGTCCGGCACCCGGGTGCTGCTCGAAGCGGCGGGCCGAGCTGGCGCGCTGCTCTTCGTGATCGCCGCCGACCAGGCCTTCACCGCCGCCGAGTTGAACCTGCTCGCCGAAGTCGCCCCGACCTCGGTGGAGGTCGTCTTCGCGGTCACCCCCGGCGCGGCGGGGTGGGCTCCGGTGTCCGACGGCACGGCGACTACGGAGGGCGCGGGGGCGTCCGTCCCGCCGGTCGGGGGTGCGGAGACCGAGGTGGACGCGGTCGCGGTGACGGTGGAGGCGCATCGGGCGGCCCTCCTGGCCGCGGTGCCGGCGCTGGCCGGCGCGCGGTGGTTCCCGGTCGACGGCGCCGACACCGCCGCCGACCTGCGGCGGGCGCTGGTGGGTTGGGCGTCGCGTGAGGGGTTGCGGCGGGCCAGCGTCGACCCACCGGTCCTGCCGGGCCAGCAGGGCCGCGTCGCCGTGGCCGCCGATCCGGGTGACTGGTCCGAGCGGCTCGACCGTCAGGCCCGCTCGTGCGCTCAGCGGATCCGCCAGCACCTCGCCCTGGAGTTGGCGAACATCCACCTTCGGGCCGTTCAGGAGATCGTGTTCGGCGTCGGCTGTGTCGGCCTAGCGGATCTCCTCGACCGGGAGATGGCGGCGTTGTCGTTGTTGGCCACCGCGCAGTGCGACCAGGCGGTGCGCGGCATCATGACCGACGTCGCGTCCCAGGTGCTCGGCGCGACGCCGGACGAAGGCGTGCGACGCCGGATCGCCACCGCGGTGCAGTTCGGCCTGGCCGATCACCGGCCCGGCCACGAATTGGACAAGGTGCTGTTGATCACCAGCACGGCCGGCGTGGCCGAGTTGACCGGCCTGGAGGCGATCGACGCCGCAGCCAGCTATCCGGTCGCTTACCGGGACGAGGTGCTTCCGCCCATTGCGGTGGCTCTCTCCGGCGGGTGTTGGCAGCAGTGGCGTACGCCCGGCAACGGCGACCACAGCGCGGCACGGGCCTGGTCACAACGGGCGGTGCGCGAGGTCGAGTTGGGGTTGTCCAGGGAGATCTCCCGACGGTTCGAGGTGATCCGCCTCTCGCTGGGCGTGGTGCTCTCCGATGCAGTCGATCACGGCATTCTGCTCGCCTGACGGCGCGCCCACCGGTTGGTCCGGGTCCGGGCCGGACCCCACCTCCGATGGCGTCCGGGGCGGGTCGGGAGGGCCCGGGGTGGGTGATCCGCGCCGGGCCGGCGTTCCGGTTCCTCGGTTCCGGGAAACCGGTGGCACGATGGGGGGCATGGCGGCTCCGCAGGTTGCACCGGTCGAGACGCCGGACACTGACGAGGTGCCGGCGTCCGACCGGCAGTGGGTGACGATCGTGTGGGACGACCCGGTCAATCTGATGACGTACGTGACCTGGGTCTTCCAGAAGCTTTTCGGCTACAGCCGGGAGAGGGCCGAACAGCTGATGCTGGACGTGCACCACAAGGGCCGTGCCGTGGTCTCCACCGGCGCCCGCGAACGGATGGAGCACGACGCGTCGCAGCTGCACGCGTACGGGCTGTGGGCGACGGTGGACAGATCATGAGCATGTTCCATCGCCAGGCGGGTCACTACGTCGCCGTCTTCGCCGTCGACGAGGTGCGGGTGCTGCGTAAGGTCGCCTCCGAGGTGGTGGGTCTGCTCACCGATGGCTTCGACCACACCGACCCGGTGGTCGGTCGGCTCTTTCCGGCGGTCTACCCACAGGACGCCCCGGGCACCGCCGAGTTTCGCCGCTACACCGAGGGCGACCTGAAGACCGCGAAGATCGATCAGGCGGGGGCGATCCTGGCCGCGTTGCCGGACGACGCCGGTGGCGAGGTGCGGCTGGACGCCGAGGCCGCCGAGGCGTGGTTGCGGGCACTGAACGACGCCCGGCTCGCGATGGGCGTCCGCCTGGAGATCAAGGACGGCACGGATCTGGGCGAGGAGTTGGACGACGCGGTCGCCGAGGACCCGGGTTCCAGCAGGGTGTTCCAGCTTTCGGTCTACGCCTATCTCGGGTATCTACAGGAGTCGCTGCTCAACGCCTTGATCGACTAGGCGTGACCGGCACCACTTCGGCCCGTGCCCGGCAGGCGTTAGGCTGGTGCACGTGCTGAGCATCGACCGGTCGATCATCGACGCGATCGTCGCCCACGCGCGCCGGGATCACCCTGACGAGGCGTGCGGCGTGGTCGCCGGTCCCATCGGCAGCGACACCCCGACCCGGCACATCCCGATGGACAATGCCGCGCGGTCGATGACCTTCTACGAGTTCGACTCGATGGAGCACCTGCGCGTGTGGCGGGAGATGGACGACCGGGACGAGGAGCCCGTCGTCATCTACCACTCGCACACCGCCACCGAGGCGTACCCGTCACGGACTGATGTCTCCTTCGCCGGTGAGCCGGGGGCGCACTACCTGCTCGTCTCGACCCGTGAGCCCGACTCGGAGGAGATCCGGTCGTTCCGGATCGTCGACGGCGTGGTCACCGAGGAGCCGGTCCGTGTCGTGGAGGCCGGTGTCGACCCGCACGCCGTCCAGTCCTACATGTTCGGGCAGAGCCCGGCGACGGTCGATTACGAGTGTTCCGGCCGCTGACCTGTCAGCGCCGCAGCCGTCTCGTCCCGTCACCGTAGGCACACCCGATCGAGGAGTTCCCCATCATGGCCATTGAGGTTCGCATCCCCACCATCCTGCGCAGCTACACCGGCGGCGCCAAGGTCGTCGACGGCTCCGGCGACACGCTCGCCGATCTGCTCACCGACCTGGATTCCCGGCACGGCGGTCTGCGCGGCCGGCTGATCACCGACGCGGGCACGCTGCACCGCTTCGTCAACGTCTACGTGAACGACGAGGACGTCCGCTTCCTCGGCGCGCTCGACGCGAAGCTCTCCGACGGCGACAGCGTCACCATCCTGCCGGCGGTGGCAGGCGGCGCGTTCGGCTTCGCCGCCGCAGCGGCGATCAGCTCGCACAGCGCGGCGGCAGCGGCGATCAGCTCGCACAGCATCAGCTCGCAGAGTGTCGCCGCCGCGGTGGCTCGCGACGCCGTCGCGGCTCGCTGAGGTCGGCCGCCATGGCGCGGTACGACAGCCTGCTCGACGCCTGTGGGGGTACGCCGCTGGTCGGCCTGCCCCGACTCTCCCCGACGGTGCCCGACGGGGCCCCTCCGGTGCGGCTCTGGGCCAAGCTGGAGGACCGCAACCCCACCGGCAGCATCAAGGACCGCGCGGCGCTGTTCATGGTCCGGGCGGCGGAGGAGGCTGGCCGGCTCCGCGCCGGTGACACCATCCTCGAGCCGACGAGTGGCAACACCGGCATCTCGTTGGCCATGGTGGCGAAGCTGCGCGGCTACCGGCTGGTCTGCGTGATGCCGGAGAACGTCTCCACCGAGCGGGTGCAGTTGCTCCGGATGTACGGGGCCGAGATCATCTTCTCGCCGGCGGCGGGTGGCTCCAACCAGGCGGTCGCCACGGCGAAGCAGATCGCCGTGGAGCACCCCGACTGGGTGATGCTCTACCAGTACGGCAACGAGGCGAACGCGCGGGCGCACTACGAGACGACCGGGCCGGAGCTGCTGCACGACCTGCCCAGCATCACGGATTTCGTGGCCGGGCTGGGCACCACCGGCACCCTGATGGGCACCGGGCGTTACCTGCGGGAAAAGGTCGAGGGCATCCAGATCGTGGCCGCCGAGCCGCGCTACGGCGAGTTGGTCTACGGCCTGCGCAACATCGACGAGGGGTACGTTCCGGAGCTCTACGACGCCTCGGTGCTCTCCCGGCGGTTCTCGGTCGGCACCAGGGACGCGGTGTTGCGCACCCGCCAGCTCGTGGAGGTGGAAGGCATCTTCGCCGGGTTCTCCACCGGTGCGATCCTGCACGCCGCGCTGGCGGTGGCGCACGAGGCGGTGCGCGACGGCCGGCGGGCCGACGTGGCCTTCGTGGTCTGCGACGGCGGGTGGAAATACCTGTCCACCGGCGCGTACGGCGGCACACTCGCCGATGCCGAGGACGCCCTGGAGGGGCAGCTCTGGGCCTGACCGATCTGGTCTGCCGACTACGGGCCGTCGACATTCGTCGGCGGCCCGTACGCATCGCGGCGTACCGCGAGCGTGTGTCACGTTCGTGACAACTTCCGTTGGATGATTCTTGCTGCCGGGTGCGCCAGCGTAGGCTGCGCAGCGTGGCGTACGCGTCGGTAGAGATCATGGCCGGGACCATCGCCGGTGCGGGTGCTACTGATAGTGACAGCGAGACCACTCGATGCGACTGACCGTTCTGGGAAGTGCCGGCAGCTTCCCTGGCCCCGAGTCGCCCTGCTCGGCCTACCTCGTCGAGGCCGACGGCTTTCGGCTCCTGGTCGACTTCGGCTCGGGGTCGCTGTCCAGCCTCCAGCGGTACGCGGGGCTGCACGCCCCGGACGCCATCCTGCTGACCCACCTGCACTGCGACCACATGTTCGACGCCGTGCTGTACGTGGTGGTGCGCCGGTACGCCCCGGACGGCCCGTACCCGGCGCTGCCGGTGTACGCGCCCGCCGGCGCTCCGGACCGGCTCAGCGCCGCCTACGGCGACGACGGTTCGGTGGAGGACGTGTACCAGTTCTACGCGCTCCAGCCGGGCACGTTCCCGATCGGTCCGTTCGCGGTCACCGTCGACCGGGTCAATCACCCCGTCGAGACGTACGGTGTGCGGCTGGAGCACGACGGCCGTTCGCTGTGCTACTCGTCGGACACCGCGCCCTGCGAGTCGCTGCTGCGGCTGGCCCAGAACGCCGACGTGTTCCTCTGCGAGGCCAGTTACCTCGACGGCATGGACAATCCGCCGGATCTGCACCTGACCGGTCGGGAGGCCGGCGAGGCGGCGACCAAGGCAGCGGTGGGTCGGCTGCTGCTCACCCACCTGGTGCCCGCCTGGGGCAGCGAGGCGCACACGTTGGAGTCGGCCGCTTCCGCGTACACCGGGCCGCTCGAGGTGGTTCGGCCCGGCGCCAGCTACGAGGTCTGACCCAGCACGCCCGGTTCGCCGAGGCCGGGCCGCGGTCGCCGGGTTCCCCGGTGTGTGCGGCACGGACGTTCCCCGGGGCACCGCGAGCGAGGTGGATCGCCGTACCGCATAGGGTGCAGGCATGGCGCGACCTGACGGGCGAGGGCCCTCTCAACTTCGACCGGTGACCCTGACCCGAGGCTGGAGCACCCATCCGGAGGGCTCGGTGCTCGTCGAGTTCGGCGGCACCCGGGTGCTCTGCACGGCGAGCGTCACCGAGGGGGTGCCCCGCTGGCGCAAGGGTTCCGGGCTCGGTTGGGTGACCGCCGAGTACGCGATGCTGCCCCGGGCCACCAACACCCGCTCCGACCGGGAGAGCGTCAAGGGTCGGGTCGGTGGCCGTACCCACGAGATCTCCCGGTTGATCGGCCGTAGTCTGCGGGCCAGCATCGACCTCAAGGCGCTCGGCGAGAACTCGATAGTGCTCGACTGCGACGTGCTGCAGGCCGACGGCGGCACCCGCACGGCCGCGATCACCGGCGCGTACGTCGCCTTGCACGACGCGGTGGGCTGGCTTGCCGCCCGCAAGTCCTTGGCCGGCAAGCCGGACAAGGTGATGCACCGCTCGGTGGCCGCGGTCAGCGTGGGGATCATCGCCGGGGAGGCCCGGCTCGACCTCTGCTACGAGGAGGACGTCGCCGCCGAGGTGGACATGAACGTGGTCTGCACAGGTGCGGGCGACTTCGTCGAGGTGCAGGGCACCGGCGAGGCGGGCGTGTTCGCCCGCGACCAGCTCGACGCCCTGCTCGATCTGGCCGTCGCTGGCTGCTCCGAGTTGGCCGAAGCCCAGCGGAAGGCACTCGCATGAACAAGGTCCTGCTCGCCACCCGTAACCGCAAGAAGCTCGTCGAGCTTCAGCGGATCCTGGACGGCGCGCTCGGCGCGCACCGGATCGCCCTGCTCGGGCTGGACGACATCGAGCAGTACGCGGAGCTGCCGGAAACCGGCCTGACCTTCGGCGAGAACGCGCTCATCAAGGCGCGGGAGGGTTGCCGGCAGAGCGGCCTGCCGACCATCGCCGACGACTCCGGGCTCGCTGTGGACGCGCTCAACGGGATGCCGGGGGTGTTCAGCGCCCGCTGGTCGGGCCAGCACGGCAACGACCAGGCCAACCTTCAGCTGGTGCTGGACCAGATCGGCGACGTGCCCGACGAGCAGCGGGCGGCCTCGTTCGTCTGCACCGTCGCGTTGGTGCTGCCGGGCGGCAAGGAGCATCTCGTCGACGGGCGGCAGTCCGGGCGGGTGCTGCGCGCGCCTCGCGGTGACGGCGGGTTCGGCTACGACCCGATCTTCCTGGGCGACGGACAGGACCGGACCAACGCGGAGCTGACCCCGGCGGAGAAGGACGCCATCAGTCACCGGGGCAAGGCGCTGCGCGAGCTGGCGAAACTGATCGCCAAGGTGCTGCCGCCCGCCGCCTGACGGGCGTACCAGGTGCTGTCGCCCGCCGCCTGACCCGCGGCGGACGACAGCGACCCGCCGGAGATCAGCCCAGCGGGCCGACCTCCCGTTCGATGGCGGCGCGCAACTCCGGCCCGGCGACGACGGCACGGGCCGCCTCCATCACCGGGGCGAGGAACACGTCCGGGCCGGGCTCGCCGGCTGCCGCACCGAGCGCGGCGACGGCCGCCCGACCGGCCGGGGACGGCTCCAGCGGGGCGCGCAGCTGGAGGCCGCGTACGCCGGCCAGCAGCTCCACCGCGAGCAGGCTGGTCAGGTTGTCCAGGACGGTACGCAGCTTCTTGGCCGCCGCCCAGCCCATCGAGACGTGGTCCTCCTGCATTCCGCTGGTGGGCAGCGAGTCCACCGAGGCGGGGGCGGCCAGTCGACGGTTCTCGGCGACGATCCCGGCCGCCGTGTACTGGGCGATCATCAGCCCGGAGTTCACCCCGGCGTCGGGGGAGAGGAACGCCGGCAACTCCCGGGAGCGGGTGACGTCGAGCAGCCGGTCGACCCGCCGCTCGGCGATCGCGCCCACCTCGGCGGCGGCGATGGCGAGGAAGTCCGCGGCGAAGCCGAGCGGTGCGCCGTGGAAGTTGCCTGTCGACTCGACCCGGCCGTCCGGCAGCACCACCGGGTTGTCCACAACGGACACCAGTTCCCGGCCGGCGACGGTGCGGACGAAGTCCAGGGTGTCGCGGGCCGCGCCGGCCACCTGCGGCGCGCAGCGCATCGAGTACGCGTCCTGCACGGCGTGCGCCAGGTCGTCGCGGTGCGAGTCCATCACCCGGGAGTCCTGCAACAGGCGGTGGATGTTCGCCGCCGACGCCGCCTGTCCGGGGTGTGGCCGGATCGCGTGCAGCTCGGGCAGGAACGGCCGCTCCGAGCCGAGCATCGCCTCGATGGCCAGCGCCGCCGTCACGTCGGCCATGGCGAACAGGTGCGCCGCGTCGTGGATGGCCAGCAGCAGCATGCCGAGCATGCCGTCGGTGCCGTTGATCAGCGCCAGCCCCTCCTTGGCGGCCAGCTCGATGGGCTTGAGCCCGGCGGCGGTCAACGCGTCCGCCGCGTCCTGCCGCTCGCCGGCCGGGCCGAGCACCCAGCCCTCGCCGAGCAGCACCAGCGCGCAGTGTGCCAGCGGCGCCAGGTCACCGGAGGCGCCCAGCGAGCCGTGCTCCGGCACCCAGGGGGTGATGTCGTGGTTGAGCAGGTCGACAAGGGCCTCCGCGACCAGCGGCCGGACCCCGGATCGGCCCAGGGCGAGGGACCGGACCCGCAGCAGCATCATGGCCCGAACCACCTCGCGCGGCATCGGGGCGCCCACCCCGGCGGCGTGCGAGCGGATCAGCGCGTGTTGCAGCTCGGCCCGCCGCTCCGGTGCGATGAAGGTGTTGGCCAACGCGCCGAACCCGGTGGAGACCCCGTAGACGGGACGGCCCGACGACTCGATGCCGTCCACGATGGCGCGGCTGGTCGCCATCGCGTCGATGGTGGCCGGGGCGAGGACGACAGTGGCGGTGCCGCGGGCCACCGCGAACACGTCGTCGGCGGTGATCCCGGTGGGCTGGATGGTCACGTGCGTCATTGCGGAACTCCGTTGCGTATTACCTGGCGGATCAGGGGGACACCGGGCCGGTAGGCCAGGTGCAGGTACGACGGCGCGTCGAGGACGACGAGGTCGGCCCGCGCGCCGGGGGTGAGGACACCGACGTCGTCGCGGCGCAGCGCCCGTGCGCCACCGGCGGTGGCGGCCCAGACCGCCTCCGCCGGGGTCATCCGCATCTCGCGGACCGCGAGGGCCACGCAGAACGGCATCGACGAGGTGTACGACGAGCCCGGATTGCAGTCCGTCGCCAGCGCCACCGTGACACCGGCGTCGAGCAGCCGGCGGGCGTCCGGGTACGGCGAGCGGGTGGAGAACTCCGCGCCGGGCAGCAGTGTCGCCACCGTGCGGGTGCCCGATCCGTCGCTGTGGGCCGTGTCGGCCAGCGCGGCCACGTCGGCGTCGCTCAGGTGGGTGCAGTGGTCGACGCTGGCCGCGTCCAGCTCCACGCCCAGCCGCACCCCGGGGCCGGGGCCGAGCTGGTTGGCGTGCAGCCGTACGCCTAGCCCGGCGGCCTGACCGCAGGCCAGGATGGCGCGGGCGTGGTCCACGTCGAAGGCGCCCCGCTCGCAGAACACGTCGATCCACTTCGCGTACGGGGCGGCGGCGGCCAGCATCGGCCCGCAGACCAACCCCACGTAGTCGTCGGGGCGGTCGGCGTACTCGGCGGGCACCACGTGCGCGCCCAGGAAGGTGGTCTCGGTGCTGGTCTCGGCGGCGATCCGCAGCGAGCGGGCCTCGTCGGCGACGGTCAGGCCGTACCCACTCTTGATCTCCATGGTCGTGGTGCCCTGGCGCAGCGCCTCCCCGCGCAGCCGCCGCACTGTGGCCCGCAACTCCTCGTCGGTGGCGGCCCGGGTGGCACCGACAGTGGTCCGGATGCCGCCGCCGGTGTAGGGCTGACCCGCCATCCGGGCGGCGAACTCGGCGGCCCGATCCCCGGCGAAGACCAGGTGGGCGTGGCTGTCCACGAAACCGGGCAGCACGGCGGCCCCACCGGCGTCGACGTGATGGTCGGCGGCCGGCGCGTACGCGGACGGCCCGACCCAGACCACCCGGCCCTCCTCGACCAGCACCGCGGCGTTGCGGCGGATGCCGAGCGGGCCGTCGCCGGCGCCGTTGGTGACCAGCTCACCGATGTTGTCGACCAGCAGACTGCCGCTCATGCGGGTGTCACCGCCTCGATCGCGGACGACAGTTCGGCCGGCACGTCGACTGTCAGGTGTCGGCCCTCGGCCACCACCACCCGGCCGTCCACCACCACCTGCTCGACGTCCGCCGCGCCGGCGGCGAAGAACGCGCCCACCGGCGGTACCCCGGCGGTGCGGGCGCTGTCCAGGCGTACCGTCACCAGGTCGGCGCGGGCGCCCACCGCGATCCTCCCGGCGTCGGCCCAGCCCAGCGTGGCGTGCCCGGCGACGCTGGCAGCCTTCAGCAGGTCGAGTGGCGCGAAGTGACCGCGTCGGCGGGTACGCAGCCGCTCGTCCAGCTCGACCGCCCGCGCCTCCTCGAACAGGTCGATCACGGCGTGGCTGTCGCTGCCGAGGCTCAACCGGATGCCCGCGTCGGCCATCAGCCGGGCCGGGCCGATGCCGTCGGCGAGGTCCCGCTCGGTGGTCGGGCAGAGGCACACAGCGGTCTGGCTGTCGGCGAGCACTGACAGGTCCGCGCTGGTGGGGTGGGTGGCGTGGACGGCGGTGGTGTGCGGCCCGAGCACGCCGTGCTCGGCGAGCAGCCCGGTGGGCGAGCGCCCGTGCACGGCCCGGCACTCGTCGTTCTCGGCGGGCTGCTCGGAGAGGTGCACGTGCAGCGACGCCTGCCGCTCCCGGGCCCAGTCGGCGACAGTGTGCAACTGATCGGCCGGGACGGCCCGCACCGAGTGCACGGCAGCGCCGACCCGGGCGTGCGGGTCCGCCGGCTGGAACGCCGCGGCCCGCTCGGCCCAGCGGGCCGCGTCACCGTCGCCGAAGCGGCGCTGCGGGCCGGTGAGGGGCCGACCGTCCACGCTGGAGGTCAGGTAACAGGTGTCCAGCAGTGTGAGCCGGATCCCGGCGTGCGCGGCGGCCTCCACCAGCGCCGCGCCCATCGCGTTCGGGTCGTCGTAGGCGCCGCCGTCCGGTCGGTGGTGCAGGTAGTGGAACTCGCCAACGCAGGTGATGCCGGCGAGCGCCATCTCGGCGTAGACGGCCCGGGCCAGCGCGAGGTAGGTGTCCGGGTCCAGCCGGTCCGCGACGGCGTACATCTGGTCCCGCCAGGTCCAGAAGTCACCCCGCCCACCGTGGGTACGCCCGCGCAGCGCCCGGTGGAAGGCGTGCGAGTGCCCGTTCGCGAGACCGGGCACTGTGAGGCCGGGCAGCGGCACCGCGTCGGCGTACACCTCGACCCCGGCCGGTGGTCTGCTGCCGGGGGTCAGCGGCGTCACCGCGGCGATCCGGCCGTCCTCGACCTCGATGAGCACGTCGGGCGTGGGCTCGGCGTGCTCGGGCAGCCAGGCGTATTCAGCGAGCCAGCGGGCGGTGGTCATACTCCTCGCCTCCTTTGGAGCTGAATCGTCTGCGACATCAGCGGCCGTGGTGACATCGGCCGCCGGGGTGACACCGGCGGCCGGGGTGACACCGGCAGTTGGCGCGCTTCGGCTGATTCGTTTACGACATCAGCTCCATAGGACGACAACAGGAGATGCGGCACCTCGCCACGCCGGAGACTCCGCACCCACCGACGCCGCGGCTCCGTGCCGTCCGAGGGGCGGCTCGACACCTCGTTCACCGGCATGTCAGCTCCTCCAGCACCCGGGCCAGCGCCCGAACCCCGGCCGCGCAGTCGTCGTCGGTGGCGGCCTCGGCGGGGGAGTGCGAGACGCCGGTCGGGTTGCGCACGAAGAGCATCGCGGTGGGCAGGTACGCGGCGAGCACTCCCGCGTCGTGCCCCGCGCCGGTGGGCAGCACCGGCGCGTCGAGCAGTGTGGCCAGGCGGTTGGCCAGCCCGCCGTCGAAGGCGACCACCGAGGTGGCCGACTCCTCGGTGACCGTCACCGTCGTACCGTCGCGGCGGGCCCGCTCGGCGAGCTTGCCGCGTACCGCGTCGACCAGCCCGGTCAGCGTCTCCGGGTCGGCCGCCCGGGCGTCCAGCCAACCGGTCACCTTCGACGGGATCGCGTTTGTGGCGTTGGGTTCGACGGCGACCCGGCCCACAGTGGCGTGCGCGCCGCGCAGCCGGGCCTCCTTGTTGGCCGCCAGCACGGTGAAGGCGTAGGTCAGCATCGGGTCGCGGCGGTCGGCCATCCGGGTGGTGCCCGCGTGGTTGCCCTCGCCGACGACGTCGAAGCGCCACCGGCCGTGCGGCCAGATCGCGCTGGCCACCGCGACCGGCGCGTCCGTGTCGACGAGCGCGCGGCCCTGCTCGACGTGCAGCTCCACGAAGGCGCCGAACCGGCCCAGCAACTCCGGGCGGGCACCCGCCGGCCGGTCACCGAGCGCCTCGGCGAAGCTCACCCCGGCCGCGTCGCGCAGGCCGGCCGCCCGTTCGGCCGACAGCGCCCCGGTGAGCAGCCGCGACCCCAGACACGGTACGCCGAAGCGCGCCCCCTCCTCCTCGACGAAGGCACCCAGCACCAGGGGTCGGCCAGGGGCGACGCCCGCGGCGCGCAGCTCGTCCACGGCGAGGAACGCGCTCACGATGCCGAGCGGCCCGTCGTACGCCCCGCCGTGCGGCACCGAGTCGAAGTGGCTGCCGGTGAGCACCGCGTCGGACGCTTCCGGGTCACCCCAGTGGGCGAAGAGGTTGCCGTTGCCGTCCTCGGTGACCGGCATGGCACGGCGCTCGGCCTGCGCCCGGAACCAGGCGCGCAGCTCCCGCTCCGGCTCGGTCAACGCGTACCGCAGATAGCCGCCGCTGTCGGCGTCCCGCCCGACCGGCGCGATCTCGTCCCACAGCGCCCGGAACCGCGCGGAAAGGTCGTCCGTCACGCGGGTCCCTCCGTCATGGGGACCCGGACCCCGGTGCGGTCGGCGACCTCGCGGGCGCTCTCGTAGCCGGCATCGACGTGCCGGATGACGCCCATCGCCGGGTCGTTGGTGAGCACCCGCTCGATCTTCTGCCCGGCGAGGGCGGTGCCGTCGGCCACGCACACCTGCCCGGCGTGGATCGACCGGCCGATGCCCACCCCGCCGCCGTGGTGGATGGACACCCAGGAAGCCCCGCTGGCCGTGTTGACCAGGGCGTTGAGCAGCGGCCAGTCGGCGATGGCGTCAGAGCCGTCGGCCATCCCCTCGGTTTCCCGGTACGGGCTCGCGACGCTGCCGGTGTCCAGGTGGTCCCGGCCGATCACCACCGGGGCGGAGAGTTCGCCGGAGGCGACCATGTCGTTGAACCGCACGCCCGCCCGGTCCCGTTCGCCCTGACCGAGCCAGCAGATCCGGGCCGGCAGGCCCTGGAACGCGACCCGCTCACCGGCCAGCTTGATCCAACGGGCCAGCGACTCGTTCTCCGGGAACAGGTCGAGGATGGCCCGGTCGGTGGCCGCGATGTCGGCCGGGTCGCCGGAGAGCGCCGCCCACCGGAACGGACCCCTGCCCTCACAGAACAACGGCCGGATGTACGCGGGCACGAAGCCCGGGAAGTCGAAGGCGCGCTGATAGCCGCCGAGCTGCGCCTCACCCCGGATCGAGTTGCCGTAGTCGAACACCTCGGCGCCGGCGTCGAGGAAGCCGACCATCGCCTCGACGTGCGTCGCCATCGACGCGCGGGCCCGGTCGGTGAACTCGGCCGGCTTCGCGGCGGCGTAGTCCCGGGCCTCGGCCAGCTCCACTCCCACCGGCAGGTAGGCCAGTGGGTCGTGCGCGCTGGTCTGGTCGGTCACGATGTCGATCTCGACGCCCCGGTTCAGCAGCTCCGGGAAGACCTCGGCGGCGTTGCCGACCACGCCCACGCTCAGGGCGCGACGCTCCCGCTTCGCGGCGCGGACCCGGGCGATCGCGTCGTCCAGGGAGTCGGCGACCTCATCCAGGTAGCGGTCGTGCACCCGACGGTCGAGCCGGGTGCGGTCCACGTCCACGATCAGGCAGACGCCGCCGTTCATGGTGACAGCGAGTGGCTGCGCGCCGCCCATGCCGCCGCAGCCGGCGGTCAGCGTCAGCGTGCCGGCGAGGGTGCTGTCGAACCGTTTGGCGGCCACCGCCGCGAACGTCTCGTAGGTGCCCTGGAGGATGCCCTGGGTGCCGATGTAGATCCACGAACCGGCAGTCATCTGCCCGTACATGGTCAGGCCGAGCTGTTCGAGGCGGCGGAACTCCGGCCAGGTCGCCCAGTCGCCGACCAGGTTCGAGTTGGCCAGCAGGACCCGGGGTGCCCACTCGTGGGTGCGCATCACCCCGACCGGGCGGCCTGACTGCACCAGCATCGTCTCGTCCTCGCGCAGGTCGGTCAGCGTGCGGACCAACGCGTGGTACGACGGCCAGTCCCGCGCCGCCTTGCCGGTGCCGCCGTAGACCACCAGGTCGTCGGGGCGTTCGGCCACCTCGGGGTCGAGGTTGTTCATCAACATCCGCAGGGCGCCCTCCTGCTGCCACCCGCGGGTGGTGAGCTGGCTGCCCCGTGCGGCACGAATGGGCTGGGTCATCTCTGGTTCTCCTCCGGTCAACCGAGGAACAACTGTCGGCGGGCCGCGGAGGCTTCGAACGCCTCCAGTCGGCGCTGGGTGTCGGCCGGGGTGGCGTCGCAGATCGCCTGCAACAGCACCATGGCCAGGGTCATCGGGGCGGTGTGCAGGTCGAAGACGAGTTGCGCGCCGACCGCGGCGGCGAGCACCACGTCGGCGTGCTCGGTGGCCGGGCTGACCGGGGAGTCGGTGATCGCCACCACTGTCAACCCGGCGTGGCGGGCGTCGCGCAGCGCGTCCAGGGTTTCCCGGGGGTAGCGGGGCAGCACGAAGGCCAGGACGGCGGACGCCCCGGCCTCGGCCGCCTGCTCCAGGCGGTCGGTGAGCAGGCTGCCGCCGTCGTCGAGGACCCGTACGTCCGGGTGCACCTTCGCCGCGAAGTAGGCGAAGTACGCGGCCAGCGGCGCGGCGGCGCGCAGGCCGAGCACCGGCAGTGGGCGACTCTCGGCGAGCAACCGTCCGGTCTCGGCGATCCGGTCCCGGTCGGCGAGCTGACCGGCCAGCCGTTCCAGGTTGCCCATCTCCGCGCGTACCGCCTGCTGGAGTTCGTTGCCGGCGTCCGTCGATCCGCCTGGAGTCGAGCCGGTGAGGTCTCGCAGCCGGCGGCGCAGCGCCGGGTAGCCGTCGTGGCCGAGCGCGACGGCGAACCGGGTGACCGACGGCTGACTCACGCCGGCCAGCTCGGCGACCTCGGCGGCGGACAGGTATGCCACGCCGGGGGCGTGCTGCACCAGACAGTGCGCGATTCGGCGCTGGGTGGGGGTGAGTCGCACCCCTTGGAACAGGTCGAGCACCCGGTCAGCGGGTGCCGCGACAGCTCCTTCATTCATGAGCTGACTCTATGCATAGAAACTTTCATAGACAACCACCTCGGGTCACCCCCGCCCCCCGCTCAGCCGTCACGACTCGTAACATGCGGGCGTCCAGCGCGAGCAGGATCGCGCCAGCGAGAAGGAGCGTCGTGGTCGCAGTCGAGGACGCCCCGCCCATTCGCGTCACTTCGCCGGCACCCGCCCGGCGCGTCCGGGCGACGGTCGGCGAGGCGCTGCCGATCATCGCTCTCGTCGGGGCCTTCTTCGTCGTCAACGACATCCGGTCGTGGCTCACAGCCCAGTACTGGGGCGACGAGGCGTGGGTCGCGCTCTCGGTCCGTTTCCCCCTTGCCGATCTTCCGGTGACGACCTCATCGAGCCCGATCGGGTGGAGTTTCCTGCTCCGACTGGTCCCGGACATCGACCACCTCCGGGTCGTACCCCTGGGTTTCCAACTGCTGACAGTCGTCGCGGCCTACCTTCTGGGCCGCTCGCTGGCGTCCGAACGCGCTCGGGGCATCCTCATCGGCGTCGTCACCGGGCTCGCCGTCCTGCTCCTGCCGGTCCAGCAGACCCGCCACGACCTGAAGCAGTACACAGCGGACGCCGCCGTGGCGGTCTGCCTGCTCGCCCTGGCCACCTGGACGGAACGCTCCTGGTCTCGGCGGCGACTCGCTGTGGTGGTGGCCGCGGTGGGCCTGGGCATGCTGCTGAGTCACACCACCGCCATCGTCGCGGTCTGCGTCCTCGGAGGGCTGCTGCTCTCCGTCGCCGTGCGCCGGGAGTGGGCGAGGACGGCCGAGGCGACCGTCGCCGGCCTGATCACCGGCGCGCTCGTCGCCGCCGTCTACTTCGGAGTGTCCGCCCGGGGCAACAACGACGCCATGCGGGACTACTGGGACGCCTTCCTGCCGAGCATCTCCGAACTGCCCGCACACCTCGTGCGGCAGGCCAAGGCCCTGTCGCCGATGCTCGGCGCACCAGTGCCGATCCTCGCCGTCCTCCTCGTGCTCGGCGTCCTCACGCTGTTCCGACGCGGACACGCCGCCCCGGCGATCGCCGTCCTCCTGCTGCCGGTGGCGGCCATCGGGCTGGGGGTCGCGGGGATCTACCCCCTGCTCGACCCGCGCACGTCCCACTTCCTGATCGTGGTGGCGGGCCTGGTGGCCGGCATCGGCATCATCGGTCTGGCCGATCTGACCGTCGCCGTGGTCCGCCGCGGGCTGCCCCGGCTACCACCGGGCGTGGTGGCCGCCGTTACCTGCGCCGTCCTGCTCGCCAGCTTCGCCGCCGTCAACCACCGCTGGTACCGCACGGACGGCGACGAACCCGGGGTCTGGCGGGCACACCAGGCCATCACCGACATCGGATCGTCGACCCGGTACGTCGCGGCTCACAAGGGACCACACGACCTCGTCGTGGTCAGTGGGCCCGCCTGGTTCGGGTTCACGCTCTACTCCGACCAGGACCCGCTGAAGCTGGTCGCGCCGGTCACCGGCACCGTCGGTTGGACCCTCACGATGCCCACCCGCGCCGATGTGATCCTCCCGAAGCCGGCCGCCGCCGACGAGCAGTCCATCAAGGACGCACTCGACGAGATTCTGGCCCAGGCCGCGAAACGGCCGCCCGGCACCCGGGTCTGGCTGGTCCGTGCGTACACCCACCCGAGTGAGCCAGTGTGGCAGGCGGCGCTCGCCGACTATCACGTGCAACGCGTCACGTCCGGACCGGAGCCAGTGGTCGTGATCAGCAAGAGGTGACGGCGGCGACGAGCTGACGGGTGACCGCCGGGCGACTGACTGTGGCACCGGTCGGTACCATGCGCCTGGCGGTCGAGCGGAGGAGTTGGCATGCAGCCGGAAGGCCCCTACAGGTTCACCCACTTGCTGGGCGGTTCACCGGTGGGCAAGGCCTGGGCCGCCATCGACGAGCAGGGTCGGTTCGTGAGCGTGGCCGTACTGGACGCCGCCGTGGCCGCCACTCCCGGATGGCGGGACGCCTTCGCCGGGATCGCTGACGCTCTCGCCCAGTCGGCCAACGGCCCCGCCTTCACGTACGCGGACTTCTCCGCCGCCGCGCCCTGGGTGGCATATCCCGCGGAGGCCGGGCCGGGCGCGGAGAAGCTGATCCGGGCGCTCGGCGTGGGGTACCACCCCGTGCCCGCCGCACCACCGCAGCCGGTGTCCGGCCCGCCCCAGCCCGTGTCTAGCCCGCCGCAGCCGGTGTCTAGCCCGCCGCAGCCGGCTTCGAACTCGCCGCAGTCGGTGTCTGGCCCGCCGCAGTCGGTGTCTGGCCCGCCGCAGCCGATCACCGGCATGCCGCACGCGCCGTGGGCGGTTCAGGGGACTCCTATTCCTCGCCAGCCGATCCTCTCGGATCCGCACCCGGTGTCGGGCGCGCCCACGTCGGCCTTGCCCGCGTCGGGGGTGCCTGCATCGGGGGTGCCTGCGTCGGGGGTGCCTGCGTCGGGGGTGCCGGCGTCGGGAGTGCCGGCGTCGGGAGTGCCCGCGTCGGGGGTGCCCGCATCGGGGGTGCCCGCATCGGCCGCTCCGGCCGCGTCCGACGGTGGCCCGGCATCCGGCGAGACCGCGCAGATGTCGCCCACACAGGCCAGTCCCGCCGAGGCTCCACCGTTCAACCCGTTCGTGGCGTCGGAACGTCGAATCAAGCCCTCCGAGCCGCCGAGGCGGCCGATCGGCCTCTGGGTCGCCGTCGCCGCGCTGCTGTCGGTGGCCGCGCTCGGGGGCGGAGCGGGCCTCTGGGCCGTCTCGGCCACGACGCCCGACGAGCCGGCAGCCGCGCCCACGGCCGCCCCGACCGCCACAGCTGCGGCACCCGGGATCGAGCCCTGGGCGGCGGCCGCACCGCGCAGCCCGGATGAGCATGCCCTCGCCACCGCCGCGCCCTCGATGGTCTTCCTCGAGGTCATCATCAGCGGGTACGCGCGCAACGCGCAGGACGGCACCCTGCTGCACGCTGAGCCCTTCACCTTCAGCCGTCGCTGCAGCGGCGTCATCGTCAACCGCGGCGGGCACGTCCTCACCAACGGCCAGTGTGTCAAGCCCTCCCCGGAAACCATGCGGGACAACGCGCTCGCTGGGCTCGCCAAGAGGCTCGTCGCCGCCGGCCAGCTGAAGCCCGCGGACGTGGACGGCTACACCAAGGGCCGTGCGGCGACCACGGTCTTCACCGGCCGCGACCGCGGCACGGAGCCCGACGCCAAGCTGTACGGACAGTTGAACGTGGCCATTGGCGACGTCACCAACGGTCCGGCGATCCCTGGCACCATCGTCCGGGCTCTCCCCCTCGCCGAGGGCAACCTGGCGCTGGTCGCGCTCGACCAGGCGGACCTTCCCGTTGCCGAACTGAACACCTCCGCCACGATCGCCCCGGATACCGCGCTGCTGATCCTCGGCTACGGCACCACCGACACCGAGTACCGCTCGGCCACCTACACCGTGCGGTCCGCACCGGTGCGGGTGACCGAAGTGGACCCCCAGTCTTCGGTCTACCGGATCAACGCGGACGTCGGGGTGTACTCGCGTGGGGGGATCGCGATCGACCAACAGGGCCGGGTGGTCGGGATGCTCGACCACGACCTGTCGCTCAGCGACGATGCGACCCGGCTCGTGGTGCCGGTTGCCACGATAAGCGGGCTGCTCGGCGCCGCCGGTATCGAGAACGGCCTCGGCGAGCCGGACCGGCTGTACCGCAGTGGCCTGGACGCCTACTTCGCTGGCGACGAGGCGAGCGCCGTGCCGCGGTTCGAGGACGTCGTGGAGCGTGTTCCCTCGAACGTCCTGGCCCGGGCGTACCGCGAGGCGGCCGCCGCGTCGGACGGCAAGTCCTCCCGACCCGGCTGGGCGGTGCCGCTGCTCGTCGCCGCCGGCGTCGCGCTGGCGGGTGGGATCGGCATGCTCGTCGTGTGGCGGCGGCGCCGCAACTCCTGGTAGCGGGGGCCAGGGCCTCCGCCGGGCCGTGCCGTACGGTCGGTCGCCGCACGGCATGGCCGACGCCCTACTGCTGTTTGGCCGCGATCTCACACACCTCATGCACGCTGCGAACGGCGCTGTCCCAGGTCAGCGAGGTGCGGAAGTGGGTGACGGCACCGTGGCTCAGGCCGGCGTAGCGGTCGGAGAAGGCCAACAGGTTCGCGACCTCGTCGGCGTACTGCGCCGCCGAGGCGTCGACAGGCAGCAGGATTCCGCTGTGGCCCTGCCGAACGACATCCGGTACGCCGTCGACGGCGCTGCCCAGCGACGGGAGGGCGTACGCCGCGGCCTCGGCGAACACGATGCCGAACGGCTCGTTCCGGGTGGGGAGGACGAACAGGTCGGCCGCCCGGTACAGGCTGTCGAGCTTCGCGCTGTCCTCGGCGCTGTCCTTGTTCAGGAACCCGTGGTAGGTGACGTGGTCCCGCTGCCACGAACTGTCCGGCGGTCGGACGCCCACCACGTCGAGATGGACCGGGACGCCCCGTCGGCGCAATTCGTCGGCGATGAGCACACACCGGTCCATGCCCTTTCGCTCCCACTCGACGCCCACGGCGAGAAGCCGGGGGAGGGCCCCGATCCGAAGCTTCGGCTGCGCCTCCGCGCCGACCCGATTGGCGCCGAAACCGATGCGGTGGACCCGGGACGGGGTGAGGCGGTACCGGGACAGGGCGTCTTCGTACGCGACCGTCGAGGACATGATGACCGCGGCCATCTCACGCAACGACGTTCCCTCGATCGGCTCGACCTGGCGTCGGGTTCGTTCGGAGAGGCGCTGCCAGTGCGGCGCTTTGTCCATCCGCTGCGCGTAGGTGGCGTCGGTCCAGATCACGGCGGGAATGTCACCGTCCTCGACGCCCAACGTGTGCCAGCCAAGCAGAAGGAGGACGTCGGCGTTCGCCCGCCGCGCCTGCGCCTGCATCTCTCGCGTCATCCGTCTGACGAGCCACGGCTCCACCTCCCAGTTCACCTTCAACCGTGCCCGTTTCGACGCCGCCGCGACCACCTTGCCGGAACGCACGAGCAACGGCGAGGGCTCGTCGAGCACCACGCAGTCGGCGTCGAGGTCCCGCATGGTGCGGACGACGTTGGCCGGGATTCCGGACCAGGTGAGGATGTCGTCGGCGCGTCCCTCGGCCGTGCAGATGGCTATTCTCATGGCGAGGATTGTGCCGCAGGCCCTCCATCGGCCCGATGACGCCTCACGCGCCGCTTCGGCGACGTCGTCTAGTCCGCGAGGACCGGCACCAGGGCCTCCTCAAGCAGCGGTGCCAGCTTGCGGGCGTACTCCGCGGTGACGTGGTTCCGGTCCCGGCGGACGACTACCCCGCCGACGAAGATCGGGCACCGCTCGGAGACGCAGAACCAGTCCGCCGTGGCGATGTGCCACGAGCCCCGGGCGCTCCAGACGCGGCGGTCGACCCTGCCGTACGACTGATCCTCCTGGGACAGCGTCGAGATGCAATCCGGGGGTGCGGAGAGCCGGGTGATGCACGTCCTCGGGTCCAGCCCCACCGGCGGCGGTTGCAGGGCGACGATCCTCCCTGCCGCCGCCAGCCACCGTTCCCGAGCGGTACGGGTGGCCTGTTCCCATTCGGTCAGTGACGCGCGCTGACCGGCTTTGGTGAACCGTTGGTGATAGGCGTTGCTGACGACAACCAGTTCGGGTTCGAGTTTCGTGACGAGGGTCCGTACCGTCTCCCGATGGCCGGGACAGGATCGGGTGATGTCGTCGATGGGGGAGACGGTGTCCGCGGCGAGGAAGGGACAGCCGGCGTAGGTCAGGTCCCGGACCACCCACCCGGCCGGCTCGAGAGCCGCGCGGACCAGGGGAAGCCAGGCCGCACCGATGGAGTCGCCGACCACGACGGCCAACCGGCGGGGGCGCGGTGCGGTGACCGCGCAGTCGTTGCCGTCCGGGACGGCCGGCCGGCATCCCCGCCCGTCGCCATCCGTAAAGACCAGCCGATCCAATTTGCCCGGGGGAGGCGTCAACACCGGCCATTCCGCGACGTCCAGCGCCGTGCGGATCTGGGCTTCCAACTGGTCCTGCGACGTGATCGCCACCGGGTGCGCGGCGACCTCCGGCGAGGGCGTGCGGACCGTCACCGTGGCGACCACAGCCACAGTGGCAGCCAGTGCTGTCAGGCCGGCGGCCCGCCGGATCAGCGTTGTGCGGGTCCGGCGGCGCGGCGTTGCTGTCCGCCGGCCCTCCAACCACGACGATCTGCGGATCGGGTCCTCAACCAAGTGGTAGGAGAGTACGGAGAGCAGCGCCGTACCGCCGAGCGTGAGGATGGGTACGGTGTGCCGGCCGGCGGGCAGCGCAGCACCGATCAGAACGAACAGGGGGAAGTGCCACAGGTAGAGGGAGTAGGAGATGTCGCCGACGTACCGTGCGGCCCGGTTGGTCAAGGGAAACATCAGCCGTTGCCCACCGACGCCGCCCGCGATGACCAAGGCCGCCGAGATCACCGACAGGATGGCGCCCGGGACCGGAAAAGGGGTCTGCGCGGAGACGGTGAAGAGCGAGACGGCAAGGCCGGTCAACCCGAGCCACTGGTACGCGGGGCGAGCCGGCGCCGGTATGCGGGCCAGCAGCGGCGTCGCCACGGCGAGCAGCGCGCCGACTCCCAATTCCCAGGCGCGGGAGAAGGTCGAGAAGTAGGCGACTGTCGGGCGATGGCCGACCTCCCAGAGGGCGAACACGATCGAGCCGACGACGACCGCGCCCAGGACCGCCCCCGTCGCCCACTGGGACGGGCTCCCGGCCCGACCCCACCGTACGGCGGCGTGCAACACCAGCACGAGCAACAGCGGCCAGACGAGGTAGAACTGCTCCTCTACCGACAGCGACCAGTAGTGCCGTAGCGGCGAGACGGGGCCGTCGGTCTGCCAGTAGTCGGTGCCCACGGAGGCGAACCGCCAGTTGGACGCGAACAGTCCGGCCCAGAGTGCGTCCCACGCCGTGGACCGGAAGCGGTCGCCCAGGAACAGCAGCGACGAAGCGACGTACGTGCACACCAGGACCAGCACCGCCATGGGCATGATCCGCCGCACCCGGCGCCGGTAGAAGTCCGCGAAGGAGACTCGTCCCGTCCGATCGTGTTCCTTGAGCAGCAGGCTCGTGATCAGGAAGCCGGAGATGACGAAGAAGACGTCGACGCCGACGAAGCCACCGGCCGGCCAGCCGAGGACGTGTTCGAGGATCACCACCACGACCGCTACGGCTCGCAGTCCCTGGATGTCCGCGCGGAAGCCTGTCCCGGAATGCCGAGAGGCGACACGAGGATCCGGCGTCACGAGGGGACCTGACGACATCGGGTGCTTCCTTCGTTGTGCGTCTACCGGACCCTGCGACTCAGTCTCGCGCGTCAGCCGTGGCATGACCGATGCGGTGATCGCTGGAAAGGCGGCGAAGCGCTGCCAGCGGTTCCGGTCGGTCGGCGGTCTCCACCGGTGCCTCCGTTGGTGGAGGTCCCGCCGGTGCGGTCGTTGACGTGGTCAGCATCATCGTGATGAAGATCCAGGTCAGTCCGTCGACGGAGAGCGGGTTCCAGACGACCTCGGTGAACGAGTAGATGACGAAGAGCGCCACGGGCGCCTTGGCGGAGAAGGCCCGACCGTCGGTGACCCTCCCATGCAGCAGGGCCGTCAACCAGAGGCCCCACAGGGTCAGCGCGACCAGGCCCCCGGAAAAGATGACCAGCACGTATCCCGAGTGGAAGAAGTGGTACGGCGCCTCGCCGATGTCCCTGAGGTAGTACCACTTCGAGACACCGACACCGGTGACCTCCGAGTTGGCGATGTAGTCGCGGGCGTGGACCCAGATGTTGCCGCGGTTGCTCAGCGTGGTCTTCGACGCGCTCCAGGTCAGGTAGGTGGCCATGCCGACGCATCCGACCACCACTGCCACGCAGAGCGCGAAGTTGATCTGCGGGTACGCGCGCCGCCGCTCGAGCAGCCAAGCACCGACCACCCATACGCCCACCGCGGCGATGGCCAGGTAGCTGGTCCGGGATCCGGTGGCGACGATGATCAGCAGGCAGTACCCCGCCGCGGCCAACAGTCGTGTCCGGCTCAGGCTGTAGACAGCGGCGACCAGGGTGAAAGACGCGATCATGGCGACGTAGTTCTCGGAGTTGTAGAAGCTCTTGAACAGCGCCCCCGCAAGCGAGCACTTATCCAGCTTTCCGGTGGTGCAGGCCCGCCATGCCTGGTCGTAGAGGGCGGTCGGGATCGTCATTACCGACAGGACGGCCAGCCCGGTGTAGGCCATCGCCCCGATGCTCAGGGTGACCCGCGCCGCCATCAGCCACACCGCGAGCAGCACCAGCCCCGCGGCACCGTACGCGGGCAGCCGTGAGCCGTACACGCCGGCGCCGGCGAGGGCGTCGACGACGAGGCACCAGATCAGTACCGCCCCGGCCATCGCCAGACTGATCCGCTGCCAGACGCCGACGGGGCCGCGCAGCCGCCCTCGCCGTGCGACGACCAGCCACCCGAGAAGACCGAGCAGCAGCAGGCCAATGATCAAGGACGAGCGGTCCTCGGCGAGCGCCGGCGCGGCGTTGGCAAGCACCGCGAAGGCGATGAGTGCGACAGCGACCCCTTTGTCACCGAAGGCGGCGACGACCGCCCGCCGGGTCCAGATCAGCCATGCGGCCACCATGACGCCACTGATGCTCAGCAGAACGCCGAAGAGCGTGGTCACGTCATACCCCTTCCGTGCGGCGCTCGGTGCGGGTGCCGTCCGGGTCGCGTCGCAGGGCGACGACGAGGCACCCCCACAGCAGGACGGCGAGCAGAGCGTCGCACACCAGACTCGACACCACCGCACCCTGCCACCCGTACGCCGGAATCAGCCACACGTTCAGGCCGGCGTTCACCACTCCGACCGCGATCTGAGCGACAGTGCGGCGTCCCTGCATCCGGGCACCGGAAAGGGTATCGGCGGCGAGGTAGTGGATCGCCTTCAGCACCAGCAGCGCGCTCAGGCCCTGCAGGGCGAGGGTGGCGGCCTCGTACTCGGGGCCGAAGACCACCGGCATCATCCAGGCGAACGCGACGAGCAGGAGAGATGCCGGCACGCTGAACGCCAGGTAGCGCGGCAGCAACTTACGCGTGAGCCGCAGTGCGGATCGAGGGCCGTTGCGCCCCGCCTCGAAGAAGCTGGGGTACGCGACAGCACCCATCGAGCGGGCCGGCGTGTACGCGAAGTCGACAACGCGGTATGCCGCGGCGTAGATGGCCGCGCTCTCCGTGGTCCCCAGCTTGGAGAGCATCACCTTGTCGAGGTCGTTGTAGACAGTCTGGGCGGACAGACCCACGGCGAACAGCATGCCGGTCCGCGCCTGCGCCAACGATCCCCGGACCTCCAGCGGAGTCCGACCTGACCCGCGCAGGCCACCCAGGACCACTGCCACGCACACCGCCGTCGACAACAGCACCGAGGTCACGGCCCAGGCGTGCAGGGTGACTGGTCCGGCTGCCGCGGCCAACGCGATGACCCCGACCAACCGGGCGACCTGTAGCAACGCGGGGATGACGGAGGCGAGCAGAATCCGACCACGTGCCTGCACGGACGCGCCAACGGCCTCGATGAGACGCCAGGCCACCAGATCGGCGAAAGCCAGACAGAAGAGGTCGATCAGGCTCGTCTGGGCACCCCAGATCAGCGCCCCCGCCGCAGCGATCAGCACTGTCGCGCCAGCCCCGAACATCACCGACAGCAGCAGCCCTCGGACCAGATGGCGGGCCCACTCGGCGGGCGCGTCGGCGTGGCTCTGGAAGATCAGGCTTGGTGCACCGGCCGACGCGAACGGCGACACGACCGCCACCAGGGCCGTGATGCCGACGAAGAGACCGTACGTGTCGATGGGCATCTCCCGCGCCAGCAGCACGAAGAGTGCCCCCTGCGCGAGGGTCCGCAGCAGGGTTCCCACGAAGAAGGTGCCGGACTTGCGCAGAAAGGCGTCACCGCGGCGGGGCGCCCGATGGCGTGGTGACGCGCTGCGATCCGGTTCGCCCGATAGATCGACTGTTCCTTGGGCGAGGGTCATCGGCGCACCGCCTCCACCCACTGTCGGCTGATCCGGGCCGGATCGAAAGCGACCGAGCGGGCGTGCCAGGCCTTCTCGAAATCGACGGGCCCGGGCCGGCCGAAGCCCGTCAGGTGCCTGATCGCCTCGGCGAGGGCGGTCGAGGTCGGGGCCGTCGTCAGCACGCCGGGCACCAGGCCCGGCACCATCTCGTCGACGGCGGACACGGGCATCGCCGCGACGGGCAGTCCTACTTCGGCTGCCTCGACGAGGCTGAAACCGAAGGTCTCCGCCAGCGACGGGTGAACGAGCAGGTCGGCGTCGGCCAGCAGCCCGCGGACGTCAGGGATCCGGCCGAGGAACGTCACCCGATCCGCCAGGCCGCGCTCGCGCGCCCGGGTCTCCAACAGAGTCCGCTCCTCGCCGTCTCCGGCAAGCGTCAGGTGGTAGGTGGCGGGCAGCTCCGCGAGCGCGTCGATCGCGCACAGGTGGTTCTTCAGGGGGCGGAGCGCGCCCGTGGTGACCAGCCGGATCCTCGCCGGATCGGCGATTGGCCGGGGCGGGACGAACGGCACGGTCGGCACCGGGTTGGGGATCGTGACGACGCGCGACCCGGAGTGGAGATCGCGCACCGTCCGGGCCACCCCGTCGGACACGGCCACCACGAGCCGTGGCCGGAGGGCACCGAACCCGGACGCGCGGGCGAGCATCCGCACCCGACGGTCGGCCCGCATCCGCTCGGGCAGCAGCGAGTGCTCCCAGGCGATGAAGGTCCGAGACGAGCCAGCCAGAGCCGCCCCGACGGGCACGCTGCCCCACAATCCGCTGGCGACGACCTCCACGTCCGGGGGCAGGCTCCGCAGCCGGCGGCGCAGCGGGGGCACCGCTTCCACCAGCCGGGTGAGCCGCGACCCGAGGTCCAGGGTGTCGACACGGAGGTCGTCGAGCCCGTGCGGAACTCCCCGGGACAGAACGGTCGCGGACACCTCCACGCCGTGACGGGCGAGCCCGCGCATCACCAGGACTGCGGCTCGCTCCATGCCGTAGTACGGCTCGAGCTGCGGCAGTACGAAGTGCAGACGCATCAGTGTGGCCGTTCGGTCTCAAGCGGTCGAGTGGGGCTGCTGGGGGCCTTCGACTTGCGCATGGCGACCCGTTCCAGGGTCGACCGGGGTACCAGCCCGAGCGCCGCCAGCACCGCGTTCCGGGCGGACGGAGGTGAGTTGCGGCGGATCGCCCGCACCATCTCCCGTACGCCCTCCCGGTCTCGGGCCTGGAGAGCGTAGCGGAGGGTCTGGGCCGCGATGAAGTCCGAGAAGGTTCCCGGCGCCCACACTCCCTCCCAGCGCTGGGCCCAGTGCCACGAGGTACGCCAGTCCGCGCCGGCCGAGATCGACCCGGGGCTGCCCACCGTGTAGACGGCCGTCGCCTCCTCCACCTGGACGATCTTCACCCGGGGCAGCCGGGCGACCCGAACCAACCAGTCCCAGTCCTGGTGCCGGGGGAGCGTCTCGTCCCAGCGGCACTCGGTCGCCAACTCGTACGTGGTCAGGAGCGTCGACGTGGGTAGCGACTGCCGGCCGATGCCGAGGTGGCGGCGGCGGAACAGGTAGTCCTCCGGCAGCATGCCGTCGGGGATCACCTCGGCGGGAGCCGGCGTCGGCAGCGGCTCGGCACCGTCCTTGCGTTGCAGGATCCGGGACGACACGACGGGGCGGAACCCGGCCGCCGCGACCCGCTCCAGCGCGGGCACCTGTGCCGCCAGTTTGGTCGGCAGCCAGGTGTCGTCATCGTCGAGGAACGCGACGTGGCTGCCCGGGATCGCGTGGGTGACTCCGAGGTTGCGGGCGTACGACCCGCGTCGGCCGCCGCCGGTGCAGACCACCCGGTCGATGTGCTGTCCCAGGTTCCGCACCGTCTGCGGCACCTCCGGGGTGTCACAGACGACCACGATGTGCACGGATGCGCCCTGCTGGGAGCGGGCGGAGAGCACCGCGTCGGCGATGCTGGGGCGGCCCGTGGTGGGGATCACGACGGATACGTTCGGCATTGCGTTCTCCATGCGTTGGGGGTACGACCGGCACACGGCCGCCGG